>WFSM01000115.1 GCA_015485945.1 Candidatus Bipolaricaulota bacterium
CACCCAGAGGTTGCGTAGCCGCGGCATCTCCTCGCCCGGAACGTTGTCAGCGATGGGTACACGCGGAAGTTTGACGATACCACTTTCAATTGCATCCATCAGCGAGAAGTCACTAACCGTCCACGGGAACAGCGTGCCCTCGGCATAGCCCGATCCGCTGAGGAAGAATGGCGTGGCAGAGAGATCGACCACACGCGAGATGCCGATCTTCCTCGCTACGGTTTCCAATCCGGTAATCCACACGCGAGCGGCTTTGGCATTGCTCTCGGCCTCTTTTCGATCGTCGCCTTTGAGGGACTTATCGACGGCACCGTCGGTTTTTCCACGGTAGCAGTGGTGAGCCTCATCGTTTAGCACGAGGATATTCTTCATCCCCATAAGATCTGGCATCACTCGCTGTAGCATCTGCCCTTCGGTCTCCAAGGTCTTTAGTGGTTCTCCGCGTCCCTGAAGCAGGGCGCGACCGCCTTTGGAAAGCTCCATTCGCTCACGAAGCATAAACCCGTGGTAGTTGGTGATGACGATCTTCGCACGGTTGATGTCATCGAGCATGTCGCGCGGCACAAGCTCACGGCTCGCGTAGTAGCTGTCGGGATCGTTGGGTTGAAGCACCCGCAGGCGATCGCGAATCGTGATGCCTGGCGTCACTACCAAAAAACCGCGTGTGAATTTCCTGCTGCCCGGTCGCCGCACTGCATTGATTGTCTGCCAAGCAATGATCATCGCCATTACGGTTGTCTTGCCTGACCCCGTTGCCATCTTCAGAGCAAATCGCAGAAGGCCTGGATTGGCTTCTGTACTAGCATTCTCTATGTATTTGAGGAGCGTCTTCTCCTTCGTTCCAAGGTGTGGGGCGACCTCTGTCAACCAGATGAGCGTTTCCATGGCCTCAATCTGACAGAAAAACGGGCGGATGTCGCTGAAATGGTGATGTCGCCAGTGCTGCAATAGGCGGGCTGTCTCTGGGGTAACGTGCCAGGCGTTGGGATTCGAAATCGCTCTCCATCGGCTGATGTGATCACGAACACGATTGATGATCGAGGTCGGGTCGTACTGCTGTTCCTGTGTTGAGAGGCCCTGCCCTTCATCGAAGACGAGCTCCTGCGCACCAGATTCCTTGTGCTTCTGCGGTTTGGGGATTGGTGTAACAAACGATGCGCGGCGTCGCTGTTCGATTATTCTCTGAGTTGGCTGCCCTTCGGCGTCGAGCTCCCAGTGACGCTTGGGCTCCTCGTAAGGAGAGTTGAGGATAGGATGCTCGAAGAATCGGTTATTTATGTTCACCTTTCTTGTACACCACTGTTATTCACGCTTCTCGACACCTCGCTTCCATTCCTACATATTCACACAAAAGAATACCGCGATAGATGCTGTTGGTCAAATACACCATTGCCCCCGATATAACTGTGAACGACGGCGTTTACATCAGCGGCAATCTGTTCGTTTCGATTGGTGCCGCAATGTGTTCCCAATGCAATCCCGTTACGAGCACCTAATGTACCCCTGCGCCCACCGGCAACCACGCAGGATGGGGGCGGGTTGCCGTAGCAGTCCTCACCGTTTTCCTGGGCAAGGAGCGGCTGTCGCATAAGATGCAAGCGAGAACAGAAACGCGGACACTCGGTTGCAATGAGCTGCAGTCGTAACAAATGGGGCAGGCCCGTTGCGCCCGCTGTTATCCGTCATTGTCGTTCGCTGATGTGCACCGGCCGCTCCCGGTCAGCCCGCCACGATCGGCGTATCAACCCGAGCTCAGTTAGGAGCGCAGCGTCGGCAACGATGGCGTCTTTACCCGTGCATGCGACCAGGCGGTTGTCCGGGCCCAGAACGAGGAATTTCTCCGTCACATACCCGGCGAAGTCGATGTCCTGTGTGGCCACAACCAGCGTTTTTCCGGCCTCCCGTAGCGAGATGATCAGGTCTATGAGCCTATCCGCGGTGTTGGGGTCGAGGTTCGCCGTCGGCTCGTCGAGGAGGTAGACCGCGGGATCGAGGGCGAAAATTGCGCCGATGGCAACTTTCCTCTTCTCGCCCCCGCTCAATGAATACGGATATCGTCCCAATAGCGCGGTGATCCCCAACATGTCCGCAGCGCGGTTGACCCGGGTGCGAATTTCCTCCGCGTCCAATCCCAATTGGCGGGGACCAAATGCGAGCTCGTCCGCCACCGTGGGGGAGAAGAGCTGGGCGTCGACGTCTTGAAACAAGAGGCCGACATTCGTGCGAAACAACCTATTGAACGCGCGATCGGCCAACCTCCGTTCGGAAATCAATTCCCCGAACGCGTAGAATTCGCCCGCGGTCGGATAGTACAGCCCATCTAGGATCTTGAGCAACGTCGTTTTCCCCGAGCCGTTCGGCCCCAGAACCGCGCCTGCCTCCCCCGCGGCTAGTTGAACCGTGACGTCGGTGAGGCCGGAGATGCCGCCCTCGTAGCGGTAGCCGACGTGACGGAGATCGAATATCACCCCTTCCACAGCAACGCTCCCACCAAACCGAACGTCACCACGATCCACCCGTAGTCGAGGCATCGCAGCGGATGCACGGCAGCGAGCTTGATCTGGCCGTCGAATCCGCGGGCGATCATGGCGAGATACACGTCCTCAGCCAGCTTCAGCGATCGGATCAACATGATTCCGGCTGTCCGCGCCAGAAACCGCACGTTGTCGCGCCACGGCAGCGCCCCGATCACCCGCGACTTTCGCACAAGGAGGAACTCCCTGAGCAAACGCACCAACACGAAGATGTAGCGATAGCACATGGTGAGCACAATTACGACAAACGCCGGCACCCGCAGTGCACGCAGGGCGCCAAGCAGTCGATGCCACTTGGTGGTGAGGACCAGCAAGGTCGAGATGGATACCGCCGTCGCCACCCGGGAGACGAGGAACGCTGCGCCCCATAGTCCTTGCTCGGTGATTGCGAGCCCGCCGATGCTCGCCACCCGGTCCCCCGGAGTGAGGAACAGGGCGGGCACAGCGATGGCAGCGGTAAACACCGGGACAAACAGCCATACCCGCCGCAGAAACGCGGCTAGATTTATCCGGGACGCCACCGCGAGAGCGAGCGAAATTCCGTATACGACGACAATCACCCAAATATCGTGAGTAACCAGTGCGACCACAAGCATGGCGAGCAGGCCGATCAACTTCGCGCGGGGATCGATCGCCTGCAATAGGCCGGATTTACTTGCGACCGCCTCAGCGGCGAGGGTGCGTTCGATCCACGCGGTTCCCTCACGGAGATTCTTGTCCACGAAGCTATTTACGGACAATTAACCTCCCTACACCAAGGACCAGCAGGATTATCACCACTACCCCTACAATCGCCGATATGTAATAGCCGATCGCCTGGCCGGCGAAGGTCCCGTTCAATCCCGGCAGGGAGTAGTCAGGCAGAACCGGGGTGTGATTTATACCCGCAAGCCGTGCGAGGCCCTGGGGGATGTACCCCAGCAGCCCCTTGATCTCGTCCGTGCCCCACTCTCCCCACGCGGTGCCGCTGGCGAGGAGGCCCAACGGGGTAAGCCCGATCAATATCGCCACCAGGATCCATACTTTTTTACGGTAACGCATCATTTTCCACTCCGTTCGTACGGGTTCAACTTGAACATCTCGGGATGATATTTGCCGAGGAAGGCCACGACTCCCCCTGTGATCACCGCTTCGACTGGTCCCGCGATGAGCGAATGCGCAAGCAACATCGCGGGAATTGTTTGGGCGAGCCCGTAAGGGCAGTACAGCGGAACGCCGGTTGCAGTATGGAACAGATACGGCTGAATCCCGAACTCCACTGCGGCCATCAGCGCTGCTACGTTGATCCCGATATAGGCGCCGATCGCGGCTCCGATCCACCGCCGTCGCGTATCAAGCCCGGATCTCCAACTGATGGCCCGATACACGAAGTAGCCGACAAATGGGAGCACGAATCCCATGTTGAAGCAGTTGGCACCGATGGCGGTGATGCCACCGTCGCCGAAGAAAACCGCCTGGACCACCAGTGCCAGGGATTCACCGATCAACGCTGCCCACGGGCCGAGCAGGATGGCGATCAGGGTCCCGCCGACGGCGTGCGCGGTCGTTCCCCCAGGGACAGGGACGTTGAACATCATGATGAGGAATGAGAACGCGGATAGTAACGCCAACGTCGGCACTGTCCGCCGGGTGAACGTCTTTCTGATCACTATCCCCGCCCGCACCCACAACGGCAGACTGATCGCATACATCGTCCCGCAGGTCGCCGGTGACAGGTATCCGTCAGGTATATGCATATCAGCGTCCTTTCAGTCGAATTGAGGTTACGCTCCATTCATCGGTCAGGGAGTACGGCATCCGCTGCCCAGCAGTGATGGTTCACACACCTTGGTATTACTTTTTAAAAATTTGTAACACAGCGATATGTTAATCCCTGCCGGCAGGGAAAACAAGGCGTTCAGACCGGGAGAGAACTAACATACGGATGTGGTGATATCACGTCGGTTGTGAGTGGCCGCGATCCGCTCGTGGCCGGTCACGGACACCGGATGTACCCCTGTGCCCACAGGCAACCGCCGCAGGATGGGGCTGGGTTGCCGTAGCAATCCTCACCGTTCTCCTGGGCAAGGGGGCAGCTGCCGCACGTGGTGCACGGCGAGAACGTGAACGCGGCCACCCGTTCGCGAAACGACGCGTATTCCGAATCGGTCCACAGATCGACCAGCCCGCGGTTGCGGACGTTCCCGATTACATAGCGATGTACCTGGCGTTCGGTGCCGTTGAGGAATGAGGTGTGCTCGTGAAGTAATTCCAGACACGGGCTCATTCCTCCGTCCCATGCGATCGCCGTCGACCCGCGTTCGATGAACGGGCATCGATCCCGCCCGGAATCGAGCGGAATTCCGGCGAGGTAGGTCTGAATCCCCGGGGGCAGCATGGCCTCGGATATCGCTCCGATAATGGTTCCATCGTCAATGCGGGGAAGATGAAGCCGCATCTCGGATTGAGCGTGATCAGCAATGTTAACCGGATTGGGGTAAAGCCGCTCCGCATCGAGCTCCGCAGTGTACGGGAGAACATGGCTGACGTGGAAATCGCTCGCTCCCAGCTCGGCGGCGATGCCGAGTAGGTCGGGGAGGTCGCCGATGTTGCGGCGCATCGCGACGTACGCGATCCCGAGTTGCGGCTTATCTCCCGCGCGTAGATCGCGGAACCGGCGCACGTTTGCGAGCACCCGCGGCAACTGTGCCCCGAGGCGGACATCGGCGTAACTCTGCGGCTGCGCACCGTCGAGCGACACCCACAGGCGGTCGATCCCGGCAGCGATCAGACCACGCGCCATCGCCTCATCCAGCAGCGTACCGTTGGTAATCAACTCCACCGGGGCTCCGGCGTGCTTCGCCGCCTGCACCATCGCGATGATCCGGGGATGGGCGAGCGGCTCCCCGAATCCGCCGAAGAACACGAGGGGACGGGGAGTGAGCTCTGTGATCCCGACGATGATGCGCGCAAATGTAGTGTCCGACATCATCCCAGTAGGCTCGGTCCAGGAATTGCGGATGCACGTGCGGCAGTGAAGGTTACATGCGTTCGTCGGCTCGACGTACACCTCGGCGAGATGGTGAACCGCGCGCGTGATGCGGAGATGATCGTCGCACTCCCGAAACAGGAAGCGGGCGCCTGCTGCCAAACCGTAGCGGGCTGCCGTTTCCGGAGGGATGATCAGTCGGCCGTGGTCGCCAATCCGCCCTGGTATGATGTCGTTTGCCCCGTTCATCCGCATCGCCTCCGATCGCATAATTGCCGTCGTGTTGTTCGGAGCGCGATTTTAAGTAATATTTCATGTTGGTGCATAAACGAATGAATAGCGATGAGATAAGGACCATCTACGACGAACAGCTAGCGGCGATCGGGCAAGCACTCGCCCATCCGATTCGCATTCAGATCCTGCGTCTGCTCGAACAGGGAGAACGGTGCGGGTGCGAGATCGTGCCCTACTTTGGGTTGGATCAATCCGGTGTATCTCGTCATCTCACCGCGTTGCGGCGCGCAGGGTTGATCGCATCACGACGGGACGGGGTGCGGATATACTGGCACTTGGCGGGTGATTATGTACGCGATCTGCTGGATACCGCTACCAAAATCGCTGCTGGGGATCACTGAAAACCCCATCAGCTCGGCTGTATCAGGCAACAACACCGGTTTTGTATGCGGCGATCGCTTGCACCCGCTCGAGTGACACGCTACACTTCGATTCGTTTATTGCATCATTGTGCAAACAGACAAAATGATGTCGGCAGGAAAGGAGCAAACTATGGTTATCCACCGCAAGCCCATCAATGCGATCACGGCGGAAGTGCCGCGTAAGACGATTCAGATGCAGCACGAGAAATTTGGGAAGACGATTGGCATCAACGGCTGTTTTGGGAGTTCGAACCTTGGTCAGATGACGGGGTTTATCCCCCGCCGGCTAGTACAAGAGATTCCGAACGCGTTTATGCGTTGTCCACTTGCGTTATGGCCGGATGTTGAAGGCCCGACCCAGGTCCTTGTATACGACGATTATCAGGTGGTGATCGATGGGTGCGCAGAGCGCTGCCTGCTTAAAACGCTCCAGAAAGCGGGAATCAAAGTTGACCTCGCCTATGCCCTTGATGAGGATTTTGGGCTGGACAAGGCGGCGGGGCCGAATTTTGATGACGCGACGATGAACCGGGTTGCGGATAAGATCAAAGCGGATATACAAAAATTGACGGCCGCAAACCGCTAACCACTGCCGGTTGTACAATTTAGGATAAAGGAGGATGTAATGGCAACGCGAATCGCAGTTCCCACACGTGGGACCGCGGGATTGGACGATCAGGTCGAGGAGCACTTCGGCCGTGCGCAGCACTACGCGCTGATCGATGTTGATAATGGGCAGATTGTGAGCACCAAAGTGCTTGATGTACCGTATGCCGAGCATGGGCCAGGTGACCTTCCCAATTGGCTCCATACCCAAGGAGCCGATGCCGTTCTTGCGTGGGGAATGGGACCAAAAGCAGTGGACTTTTTCAACCAACTAGGCATCGAGGTAATCACCGGTGCTACTGGCCCCGTGCGCAACGTAGTTGAAGGCTACATCAACGGCAACCTTGAGACGATCGAGTGGATCGAGCCCGAAGGACACGGCGAAGGACACGGACATCATCACTAATCTCTGACACGTACTCGTCTTGCGGGGCGACATTAGTAGGAGTATACTGCCGTGATTGTTGCAATATTGTGCAATAAAGCAAGATTAGGAGTTCGAACGAACTTCGCAGTGACACATCTTGAAAAGAAGGAGGAAAAATCATGACGAACATGGAAAACTGGCAACTGTTACCGGTGTGTTCTAAAGAAGCAGAAGGATTGGATATAGTCCTCGCCTGCGATGGGGCGGCATCAGTCGGTCAGGTCGGCCACGCGGTGGCGGTTAAGCTGACCAAGGAAGTGGAAGGAGCGCGGATGTGCTGCATCACCGCAATTGGAGCGGAATCGAAACCGCACGTAAAGATTGCTCAGGATGCGCGCAAACTCGTAGTGATCAACGGCTGCCAGAACCGGTGCG
>WFSM01000116.1 GCA_015485945.1 Candidatus Bipolaricaulota bacterium
TCGAATCGATCGGCAGGTTTCCTGCTTATCTCCGCTGAAACAAGTGCCAGTTCGAATCGGCCTTCCGCCTCCGGAGTGGTGATCCTGGTTATAATCACCTCTCCCGCCGAAAAATAAGACCGCCCCGTTCCCTGAGTTACGGGAATCAGGCCGGTCTTGCCCTCGGGAAGTGATACCAATATCCCGTCGGCGCTTATTCGAATGACCTTTCCGGTGACAGTTGCACCAACTTCAAGGGTCATATCCCCTCTTCGCTTTGTGCTTACACTACTTTCTTTACACGCCCCGACTTTATGCACCGTGTACACACGTTGATCCACCGCTTATTGCCGTCGACGTAGGCGTGCACGCGCTGAATGTTCGGCGCCCGTACCCTACGGGTCTTACGGTGTGAGTGGCTAATCGTGTTACCCGTTGCCGGGCCTTTACCGCATATTTCACAGACTCGTGCCATCATTCACCTCTCAACTCAAAATCTCTGTTTACCCAATGCAGGTTCAACGTACACAGGATCAAGACCGTACAGTTCATCCGGCCCCGATTGTCCCAGTCGGGCAACCCACTCCGGAGACGGACGATTGACCGCGGATGCCGCTACCGTGACATACGGGAACTCGCGCCAGTCACAGTCAATCTCATCCACTCCGCTTCCCACCACCGTGACCTCCCGGGTTAGTTGCCCAAGCTCCGCAAGGAGCTCATCACGGGAGATCACTCGTATATCCCCGTGTGGGTCTGCACCCGTGAACCACTGTACGTAAAAAAGATCCCGTCTATTTTTGATAATAACGCATACTCGGCGTGCGGCAGGCACCCGTTCCCGGTAGACACGGGTCCCGTCCACTCCAGCGACTGGGAGCCCCAGTGCATGGGCAAATCCCTTCGCGGTCGCGATCCCAATCCGCAGTCCGGTAAACGACCCTGGCCCGCGGTTTACGGCCACCCGCCCAATCGCCGTCCGCTCGATATCGTGTGCCGTAAGTAGCTGGCCCACCAGCGGCAAAAGCTCCTCGGAGTGACGCAACGGCTGCTCCATAAACGCTTCTGCGATCAACTGACCGTCATCTACAAGCGCGGCACCGCCGTACGCCTCAGAGGAGTCCATCCCCAGCGTTATCATCCTAACGGGAATGGTAATGGGCGCCCGTGCCGTTTTCAACCGCAGTAATCCACCACGGTATAATAGAAGGAGCAAACCAAGCGGGAGAGGAAAGATGCGTATCGGTTATGTGCAGACAAATCCGACGTTCGGTGCCGTGGAGGAAAACCATGCGCGGGTCGCCGCACTGGTCGCCACCGATCATGCCGACCTGTGGGTTCTGCCCGAACTGTTTGCCACCGGATATCAGTTCCGCAGCCGTGCGGAAGCATTGGAGCTGGCTGAACCGGTTCCGGATGGACCGACATGTCGATTTTTGATGGAACTCGCGCGTATCCACAACTGCCATTTCGTGGCTGGAATGGCAGAGCGTGTGGACAGCCGCGTGTACAACACAGCCGTCCTTGTCGCGGCAGCCGGCGTGCGTGCCCGCTACCGCAAGCTCCACCTGTTCAGCGCGGAAAAGCTCTGGTTTTCCCCTGGAGATACTCCACTCGCCGTGAGCGATATCGGTGGCGTCCGTGTGGGAATGATGGTGTGTTTCGATCATTTGTTCCCGGAAACGGCGCGGACGCTGGCGCTCGCCGGCGCGGACGTGATTGCGCATCCCGCTAACCTCGTGCTCCCGGAGTACGGCCAATTAACGATGCGGGTGCGGGCACTGGAGAATGGGGTGTTCACCGTGACGGCAAACCGCGTTGGTGAGGAACATCGCGGCGACGTGCCGTTGC
Source organism: Candidatus Bipolaricaulota bacterium (assembly GCA_015485945.1). Taxonomy (GTDB): domain Bacteria; phylum Bipolaricaulota; class Bipolaricaulia; order UBA7950; family UBA9294; genus S016-54. The sequence continues at coordinate 1,831 of WFSM01000116.1, forward strand.
ACTTCACTGGTGCGAGTCAGATTGTTGCCCCCAGCGGAGAAGTGCTCGTGCGCGGGACCGACGATCAAGAAGAGGCGCGGACGGTGGTTATCGATCCGAACGCAGCGCGCGATAAGGCGATCACCCTGTACAATGATCGCTTCGCCGACCGGCGCCCCAAATTCTATCGGTGCTGATCCTTGATCACCTCCGGACGTTGCTCTACCATTTTCGAACCATGACAATTGAAATCGGGTTGCATAACGAGAAGGAATGGATCGTTCAGGAGGAACATCTAGCGAGCACGCTCGCATCGGGAATGGTAGCCGCGTTGTCCACCCCAGCGCTCGTTGCGTTTTGCGAGGAGTGCGCGCGGTTGAGCGTCGATCCCATGCTTCCCTCCGGGAAGAAGACGGTGGGAACGCGAATCGAGCTGCGCCACCTCGCCGCTACCCCGCCTGGGATGCGGGTGACGGTGCACGCTGAGCTCGTAGCGGTTGAAGCCCGCCGCCTTCAGTTCCGAATTGAGGCCCATGACGAAGTGGAGAAAATTGGGGAAGGTACACACGAACGGTTCATCATTGATACCGATCGGTTCGAGCGGCGACTCGCCGCCAAATATCGTTCGACATAGAACGTTTACCGTCCGTTCACAAAACGTTCACATTTACATCGTACATTACAGCTGGGACGTGAGGAAGGCACGCCTCCTGCTGAAACCTCCTTACGTAACAAGCCCAACCACCAGCCAGGAGAGGCCCCGTCAGGGGCCTCTCTTCACAATTTTATCCTCCCCCAACCGGGGGTAGGATCGTGAGGCGGTCACCGTCGTGCAACACCGTTTCAAACCCGCGGTTGAACGCAACGTTTTCACCATTTATCAACGCGTTTATGTAGCGCCGTGGCGAGCCATCGGCGGCAAAAATGCGGTCCATAATGGCGGGAAACTGTTTCACAAGTGCGCGCAGTGCGGTGATAACATCAGCGCCCGTCGGAAGATCGAGCACAGTGTCCGCAGGAAGGTCGCGCTTGAACGAGAACGAAATCTCGATATTGATCTTCATCGTTGTTTATTGATTAATCGCAGCGAAATCTCGTTATGACGTGGAATGAGCCGATAGAGGGACTCGTCAACCAACTGGCCGTCGCGGACACGGATCTCCCCGTTTACCATTGCGAGGTCCACCCGAGCAGTGGCGCAGTGGACGAGCGCGGCGAGGGGATCGGACTGTGCCCCGGCGAACTCGATTCCGGATATATCGAACGTGATTAGATCCGCTGCCTTACCCGGTTCGATCGACCCAATTTCCGCCTCCCGATGGAGGACGCGTGCCCCGCCCATCGTGGCAAGGTAGAGCGCATCGCGGGCCGAAAACGTCTCGGCACCATACCGCACCCGCTGTAGCAGCATCGCCTGGCGCACCTCGCGGATCATGTTCGACGTGTCGTTACTCGCCGATCCGTCTACCCCCAGACCGATCTTGACCGACGTCTTCATCATTGGCACCACGGGCGCGATCCCCGAACCGAGGGTCATGTTCGAACTCGGACAGTGAGCTATCCCCACCCGGGCGCGGGCGAGCTTGTCGATGTCGGCAGCGGTCACGTGAACGAGATGGGCGAACCACACATCATCGCGCAGCCATCCAAGCGATTCCATGTAATCGACCGGGCGGGCACCGAATTTCTCACGGCAGAACTCATCCTCATCGGCGGTCTCAGCGAGATGGGTGTGGAGAAGCACGTTGTATTCATCGGCAAGCGCGGTTGACTGCCGCATCAGTGCGGGTGTGACCGAAAACGGCGAGCACGGGGCGAGAGCGACCCGCACCATCGCCCTGGGGCTCGGGTCGTGATAGCGCTCAATCACGCGCTGGCAGTCACGCAGAATCTCGTCCTCAGTCTGGACAACGCTATCGGGGGGAAGGCCGCCGTCCTTGCGGGACAGCGACATCGAACCGCGGCACGGATGAAACCTGATCCCGGTCAGCCGTGCCCCGTCCACAAGGGCATCGAACAGATCGGGATGACCGTGGGGGAACAGGTAGAAGTGGTCGGAACTCGTCGTCGCTCCGGACAGGAGAAGCTCCGCCGTTGCCACCGCCGCGCTCACCCGCACTGCCTGTTCATCAATCCCCTGCCAGCGTTCGTACAGGAACACAAGCCAGTCGAACAGCTTCTTATCAGCCGCACCCGGCACGTTGCGGAACAGTGATTGATACAGGTGATGGTGGACGTTGATGAACCCCGGCAGGAGGACCTTCCCCCGCCCGGCGATCACCCTGTCGGCCTGAATCCCGGTTGCATCTTTCCCCACTGCTGCAATCCGGTCACCGTCGACAAGGACGTACCCACCGTGAATCTCACGGCGATCGGTGTCCATCGTCGCTACCAGGTCAAAGTTCTTAAACAGCGTTGTGGTCATGACAGGGAAAGATCGATTTTCCCGGCTTCCTCGATAAACGCCGCGAGAAGATCGATAGCTGCCTTAAGGTCGTCGCGATGTGCGGTTTCTACCACTGAGTGCACGTACCGTGACGGCAGCGACAGTGTGATCACCGCGGCCCCCTCCTGCGCCATCTGGACGGCGCCGGCGTCCGTGCCGCCACGGGGAAGAATCTCTAACTGGTACGGAATGCCCTTCGCTGTGGCGATCCGCTTCATCGCGTCCACCAACCCGGGATGAGATATCGACGCCGAATCAGTCAGCTTGATCGCTACTCCATTGCCAAGTGAGGTGATGCGCTGCGACTCCGGAACCCCGGGCATATCGACAGCGAGGGTGGTATCAAGGGCGATCCCGATCTGGGGGTGAACGGAGAACCCCGCCACCCGTGCCCCACGCAGCCCAACTTCCTCCTGCGTCGTACCCACGAAGTACAAGTCGCAGGACACGTTCTTCGCTTGCTTAATTGCTTCGATCCCGATGTACACCCCGGCGCGGTCATCGAGCGCCTTGCCGGACACTACCTGCTCGAGTTCAATGAAGTCCTGGCGCAGGGTGACCGGATCACCGATTGATACACGCTGTTTCACCGCATCGGCGGGCAGACCAAGATCCACGAATAGGTCCTTTAGCTCCGGGAGTTTCTTACGTTCCTCTGCGGTCATAATGTGGATTGGCTTCGACCCAATTGCCCCGATCAAGTCTCCGTCCTTGGCGTGCACCACCGCGCGCTGGGCAATCAGTGTCTTCACATCGAACCCGCCCAGAGGATGGATGCGCAAAAAACCAGTGTCTTTATCGATGTTGCTCACGATGAACCCGATTTCGTCCATGTGTGCTGCGATCATTACTACCGGTCCTGTCCCGTGTTTGTGGGCGATCAGATTGCCGAGTTGATCGACTTTGATCTCGTCCACTGTCCCGGTGAGAGCGGCGGAGATTATCCGCCTGATCTCGCCTTCGTGCCCCGGAATACCGGCCGCTTCGCTTAATCGTTTGAGAAGTTCCATCGAACCTCCTTTTTAAATTGCATCTATATTGATTCTATCCTGTCACGGCGGTACCGGACAACCGGACAGCGGGTAGCGCGTTATGGCGGAGACGGCACTATGTCCTTCACAATCACAGGAGAAGTTGGTATGATACGATTTGAACATGAGCGGTTATCAGACTGTTACGAGGTGATAGAGACATGAAACAGGGCATGTTAGTGGGTGGTATTGTCGTTCTTTCCTGCTTAATTGGCGTCTTCGTGTTCGCTGCGGGAAACAACTTAATTGTCCACAAACCGATTGTAATTAACGGGAATTATCAGTTCACGGCTGCTAATGGGGTTGTGTCCGGGTCGGGTACGGTCGATGATCCATATGTCATCTCCGGCTGGAAGATCGATGCCGGGTATAGTGATTATGGAATCCGCATCCACCGCACCGATCGCTATTTCATCATCAAGAACGTGGAAATCAGCGGTGCTGGTAATGCCGGGATTTTTTTGAGTTATGTCAGCAACGGCGAAATCGATAATTGCCATCTCACCGGCAACTGGATCGGTGTTGTGTTCAGCTTCGCTGCCCATAACCGCGTCGCCCACTCGCTTATTGAAAGCAATGTCGATGGGGTTCATTCCTATTTTTCGCACGACAACCAGATTTTGCAGAACACGATCACCCGAAACGACACGGGCGTATGGCTCGACGGGTGCACCAACACGGATATCATCGGGAATATACTATCCAGCAACCAAATGGGAGTGTATCTCGACCTCGGTTCGGAGAACAACCTAATTTACGGCAATTCATTCCTCGACAACTTCCACGCCGCACACAGTTCGGCAGTGAATAACTGGGACTATCACGGCCAGGGGAACTACTGGTCAAACTATAATGGAATCGACGCGAACAAGGACGGCATCGGCGACTCTCCGTACGTTATTCCCAGCAAGGGAGGACAAGATAACTTCCCGCTCATGGCGCCGCTGCCGATACAGACCGAGTCCAAAACGGTCCACTAGGCATGCGTTATTTCATTATGTCAGCGAAAACCATTAGCCTGCTCATTTTGATTATAATGGCAGCAACGTTGGTTGCGTGGTCATCATCGGGAGCGCGACCCGGAGCGGGGCCGTTTTTGCCTGTTGCTGATTTCCCGATTGTTGGGGTAACTGCGCCTGCGTTCTCCCTTCCCAGTTTGAGCGGTGCCGCCACTATCTCCCTTGATGCCTACCACGGCCGCCCGGTGATTATCAATTTCTGGACAACATGGTGTGGCGTGTGCGTGCATGAATTACCATTATTTGAGAAGTTCTACGCGCAGTACCACGATCAGGTGGGATTCATCGCGGTGTGCTCGGGGAAAACCGAGCAAGAAGCAAAAGAGCTCATAAAGAAAAACGGCATTACCTTCCCCGTGGCGTACGATGCCGGCCGCAAGATCGCTGGCATCTACCAACCCCCACGTCCCCGTGACACTCGCCGCATCATTGCGTTTCCATTCACCGTGTTTGTAAACAAAGACGGCACCGTGGTGTACGCACGGATCGGTGCCTTCGTCACCATCGACAAACTCATCACCCTTCTGCAACAGGCCGGCATCCAAATTAAGAAGGAGAAAACCCCGCCACCCACTCTCCCGCCTCTGCCGCTATTGGAGCGGAGGGGAGTGCAAACCGGAAATTAAACTGACAGCGGGGCCATTCGGCCCCGCCTAGTCAGCTTGAGAGAAGTGGCTTCTTCTATCGAGCAAGGAGGTGTCTTTTACCTTTTGTTATATATACGTGCGGACGTGAGGAAAGTTTCCTTCGCCTGTACGCCGTACTGTATCGGGTAATTTGCCTTTTATAAATCCCTCCGCTGGATACCCCGCAGCTTGCTGCAGGGTTGTATGCTCTCATGAGTTTACAGCGATCGCTGGGCCATCCGGATCCGGCCAATCGACGTTTCTTCATGTGATGGGAGGGATTGATCACCCCACGTCCGGGGAGGTCTTCCTCGACGGCACCGCACTCTCCACCATGGACAAAGATGCTTACGCTCGAGTGTGGCTTACGAAGATTGGGTTAACCGCGTCATTACGCTAATTGATGGACGAATCAGCAGCGACGAACATCGGTAGGGTGACCAAATTTCCCGTTTCCGCCGTACATGTGCATTGGCAATCGGGCCGTTCTGTGTTATGCTAACCTCGGTCTTTTCCGTAAAAAGGAGGATGGTATGCGCGTACGACTATTGGTTTTGGGAATACTTATTTTTGGAATGTGTTCTGTTCTCGCCGTTGCCGCCCCGGTTATCAATGAAGTGAACTGGGGAGGAGCTCCCAATGATCCTCAAGCAGAGTGGATTGAACTTTACAATCCAAGCGATCAACCGGTGAATCTGGACGGTTGGCGTCTGTATTCGTCCGATGGCGCTCCAAATATCCGGCTGCACGGGACAATTGCAGCGCATGGTTACTTTCTCCTCGAACGCGGCCGTGGGGACCTGCTCCCGGGAATACACGCCGATATCGTATACACCGGCGCGTTACGCGACAGCGGCGAGGCGCTGTTCCTGGTCGATTCCACCGGGCACTACGTCGACAGTGCCAACCGCAGCGGTGGTCCGTGGCCAGCGGGCACAAATCTGCTGGGAATTCCGCCGTGCGCATCGATGGAGCGGATCAATCCAACTGCGCCTGATAACCCAACAAACTGGGCAACGTCCCGTAAATCAGGAGGAACACCGGATGCGCAAAATTCCGTATACAACCCGCCCCCCCGTCTTCAGAGCATCGCGTTTACCCCGTCTCTCCCTCACCTTGGCGAACGCGTACTATTCACAGCTGAAGTAAAGAACAACAACGCAACCGCGTTCATATGGGATTTCGGTGATGGCACCGCCGGAGCCGGCCAGACCGCATCGCATACGTACACCCACACCGGCGTGTACGTCGTGTTGCTCACAGTGAAAGGACCCCAGGGAGCAATCGCCCAACAAGAAACCACTGTGCGGGTGATCCCTGCCCGCGTGATCCTCGTTGATTTCAGTGTAACCCCACCCGACTCCAAACAAATTCTCCAGAGCGGCGACCCTCTTCTGTTCTCCGACGAATCGTTTATCGCTCCGCCGGGGCAGTTGACGGAATGGACGTGGAAGTTCGGCGATGGCGCAACCGCATCCGGCCAGACTGCATCACACACGTACGCCCGCGGCGGCCGCTATGTGATTACGCACACCGTGATCGACACTCAGGGCGAGACGGCCACCCAAACGCGCTCCCTGCTGGTGCACGGGCGCCATCCGATCGCTGCGTTTACGCATACCCCCGAGCATCCCAATGCCGGAACAGCCGTTACATTCAATGCCGCGATGTCATACGACCCCGACGGGACCAAATTGAGCTACGCATGGGATTTCAACGGTGATGGCAAAGTCGATCTCGTATCCGCTGTTCCCACCGCTACCTATGTTTATCCCCACGGCGGCACGTACACGGTAACGCTCACCGTGCAAAACAGCGACCCCGATGGCCCGAAGCAGTCGTTGCCCGTCACCGCTGTTGTAACCGTAAACTACTTGCCACATCCGTGCTTCACGCTCTCCA
>WFSM01000117.1 GCA_015485945.1 Candidatus Bipolaricaulota bacterium
AGCACCGCGATTGGGGGCTGGCCGAAGAACCCCCGACACGCCGATATTCCGGCGAGGGTCACCAGGGCCATCATCACAATGAGCAGGTACTTGATCCTCTTTTTTCTGTTTCCCGCTGCAGGCATTTCAAAACCTCCTTCTTTTACGCGTGCTGTTCATCTTCATCATGGCAAACGATGCCGCACAGCTCAGTTTATACCGGCGGGGCGGTGCGCTCCCAGGGACGGGGGACGACCGCGGGCGGAGGGTTCGTCACGAAGCGAGGTGACCGATGTCGGAGCGAAACTTGGGGACCGGTTTTGGTGTATATTGTGGGCGAGGAGGATGAAGGTCGGCGTGTATCACACTCAGGATGAGGTGAGTCTATTGAGAGCATCACTTGCCGGTGACACCGAGGCGTGGGGCGAGATTGTGGTGCGGTACAAAGAAGCGGTGTTCGGGTTGTGCCTTGGATTTTTGCGCAACCGCGCCGACGCCGAGGACTTGACCCACGATACGTTCATCCGCGCTTACGAGAACCTGCGCCGCTATCGGTTGGATAAACGGTTCTCAACGTGGTTGTTCACTGTGGCGTCGAACCTGTGCCGCAATCGGTTACGTCACCGCCGTTATCACCCGGTGGTCGCGCCGCCGGAACAAATGAGCGGTGGAGTCGACCCGGCAGCGATTATCACCCGGGAGGCACGCCACGAACGGGTACGGGCCGGACTGGACTCTCTCCCGTATGGGTACCGCGCCCCTCTTGTTCTGCGGTACTACAACGATCTTTCGTACAAAGAGATCGCGGAGGTTCTTTCACTGCCGGAGGGGACGGTGAAAACCCGGATCCATCGTGCAAAAGTAATGTTAAAAGAGAAGATAGAACAGAACCAAAATGGAGTGATGCGATATGAACAACGAGGATAACCTGGAGCGGATGTTGCGTGATAGTCTGCGTCACGAAGTGGCGCGGGATGCGTTTCGCCTGGAAGGGTTGGAAAAGAGAGTGGCAACCGAGCTTTCCGGTCGGGTACCCCGGGGTAGCGTATGGGATTCTCTGAAACGGATCATTGCCCCGACCTCCCGGGGGCGTGCCGCTCAACTCGCGGTGGTGGGGGTAACCGCGCTCGTGTTCATGGTTCTTGGGGCGTTTATCGGCAACAAGCTTTCTCCCATCGGGCTGTTTGGCGGTGGGCGGCACTCAATTCAAGCAGCGGTGAGTGCGTCCGGCGAGACTTCAGCACTGTTTGTGATGCCCGCCCCCGGGGCAAAAAGCGTTGCCGTAGTCGGTGACTTCAACGGTTGGACGCCGACGCCGCTTTCCGACCCCAACAATGACGGAATTTGGACGGCGCGGATTCCGCTGCCGCCCGGACGGTATGAGTACGCGTTCATCGTAGATGGACACTGGTGGGGCCAGGATCCACTTGCCGATGGATACGTACACAGCTTTGGGTCTTATAATTCGGTGCGTTACATCGGCCGCGTGGGGGAGGGGGCATGACACACATCCGATCGGTCGCGGTCGCGCTGATAGTGGTAGCCGCTGCTGCATATCTTGCCCTCGGTGCTGTGGTGACCCCGAACGACGTCTATCACGCTCTGGACAAAATACCGCTTACTCATCGCTCCGAGATCGTGCACGCGTTTGGCGTGGGCTTTTCTCTTGGGCGACTCGTACCCGACCGCACACTGCAGTTGGTAAATCGATTGGCGGCGGACAAGGGAACAACCGCGGATAAAGAAGGAATTCTGTTGACAATCGCCCACGCGTTGGAAGACGACCTTCCCGTCACCCTGTTGATCGACAAAACCGAGGAGGGGTTAGCGCGCAACGTGCCGTTGTATGTGATTTTGAACGGTTCGGGCGGCACAGTGCGCATTCTCGGGCTTGTGCAACGGGAAAAAGCATTGGTAGCGGTACGCGACGATCTGTTGTACGCGAAAGGGATATTCTGTATCTCACGCACGGGACAAGCAACGGCAACGTCGCTCCCGCGCACCCGGTTCGACCGGATTGTGACCGAAGTCGCCGATGTCATATGCGATTATGTGGAATCCGGTGCCAGCCCGCTCGATGGCCACCTTATCTACCAGCAGGTACAAACGCGGTTGGAGAATCTGTCCCAGCTTAGACAACCCGTTATCCTTCCCGAGGACGCTGCACTTGTGCTAGCACGAATTAAACCAGCAGATCTAACGGAAGTCACGAAGAAAGTCTACGGTTTCATTAACAAGTCTTAGAATAGAAAAGGAGGAAGCAATGAATAAACGTTGGCAGCTTATACTGGTCATGGTCGGATTAATTGGACTCATCAGTCTGATCGGTCTGGGACAGGGGGTGGCCCCAAAAGGAATCATCCCTACGCCACCGGAAAGCCAAGCGCTGCAGGTGAAGATTTGGGTTGACAAGGGGGCATACGCCGTCGGTGAGCCGATCACCATTCACTACAGCGTCAACAAACAGGCATACGTCTATATTTGGGATATCGAGCCGGACGGGACCGCCCATCCGCTGTTTCCCAACACGCAGAACTCTAATAACCTCGCGAGTCCGGGCAAACACGTGGTCCCCGGTAATTGGAAGATCGCTCCGCCACTCGGACGTGAATACCTGCAGATTTTGGCGACGACAACTCCGATTGATCTGTTCGCGTTTATGACGAGTGATCCAGACGCGTTTCGAAAGCAAGTACAGGCGCACGTGCTGGGAATCGTGCCCGAGACCGATCGCACGTGGGATTTTACCAGCTTTGAAATCGTGTCCGGCACGCCGCCCGCGTACGGAACGCTGGTAGTCAACTCCACCCCTAGTCTCGCGCAGGTGTATGTCGATGGTGTATACGTCGGTTACACTCCGCGCACCGTTCATGTGGCGCAGGGGTATCATCAGGTACTTGTGCGCAAGACGGGCTATAACGATTGGACAAGTGGGCTGTTCGTGATTGCCGGATACACACGTACGATCAATGTTACTCTCACCCCGAGTGCTCCTACTAATCAACCGCCGGTGGCCGCGTTCAGCTACTTGCCGACGAATCCGACCGTAGGGCAACAGATACTGTTCCAAGGGGCGTCGTCGTACGATTCGGATGGAACGGTCATTTCTTACTACTGGAACTTCGGCGATGGGCAGACGAGTGGGCCGTCGGGCGCAAGCTCGGTCTACCACCAATACTCCGCTGCCGGCACGTATACCGTCACCCTGACCGTGACCGACAACGGCGGACTCACTAATTCGGTGTCGCACACCGTGCAGGTCGGCGTCCCGAACCAACCACCGGTAGCCGCGTTCAGCTTCTCGCCGACGAACCCACTAGCCGGGCAGCAGGTGCGGTTCGATGGATCGGCGTCATTCGATCCGAACGGAACGATCACCGCGTACAACTGGAACTTCGGCGACGGCGCCACTTCAGGTGCCGGTGCAGTTGTTTATCACCAGTATTCCACCGCCGGTACGTACACCGTTACCTTAACCGTGACCGACAACGGCGGACTTACCTCCTCGGTGACCCACACCGTGCAAGTTGGTACCCCGAACCAACCGCCGGTAGCCGCGTTCAGTTTCTCCCCTGCCAACCCAACGGTGGGGGCATGGATACGGTTTGACGGGTCGGCGTCGTCTGATCCGAACGGCACGATCACCGCGTACAACTGGAACTTCGGCGATGGAGGCACTTCGAGTGCCGGTGCAGTTGTTTATCACCAGTA
>WFSM01000118.1 GCA_015485945.1 Candidatus Bipolaricaulota bacterium
CCAGCGAAGATCGGGTACCGCATCGTGGAAAACATCGTCAATTCGGGCTACAACGGGAAGATCTACCCCATCAATCCCAAGGGCGGAGAGATCCTCGGGCGTCCAATTTACCGCGATCTGACGGAACCCAAGGGCGAGATTGACGTAGCGGTTATTTCCATTCCCGCTGCCTACGTCCGCGGTGCGGTAGAAGAGTGCGGCAAGCGGGGAGTGAAACACCTAGTGATCATCACCTCGGGGTTTTCCGAGGTGGGGAACCGCGCGGAGGAACAGGCGTTGGTGGAGATTGCGCACCGATACGGGATGAGAATCCTCGGTCCGAACATCTTCGGGATCTACTCCGCGAAGGCGTCGCTTGACGCCACGTTCGGCCCTGGCGGGATCCTGCCCGGTCACGTGGCGATTATCTCGCAGAGCGGTGCGCTCGGGATTGCGATGATCGGCAAGACCGCGGCCGAATCGCTCGGCCTGTCGGCGCTGGTATCGGTAGGGAACAAATCGGACATCGACGAGTCCGACTTGTTGGAGTACCTGGCTAACGATGACAACACCACCGTGGTGTTTATCTACATCGAGGGCGTGAAGCACGGCGAGCGCCTGATTCGGATACTGAAACGTCTCACCCGCAAAAAGCACGTGGTAGTGATCAAGTCAGGACGGTCAAAACGAGGCGCAGTCGCAGCGGCGTCTCACACTGGTTCGCTCGCCGGCGCCGACGCGATCTTCGACAGCGTCATGCGGCAGTGCGGCGTGATTCGAGCGGAAAGCGTTCAGGAGGCGTTTGACTGGGCGCGGTTTCTCGCCGATTCGCCGCTTCCACCGACACGCGATGCCGTGATAATCACCAACGGCGGTGGCATCGGCGTTCTCGCCACTGATGCATCCGAGAAGTACGGGGTTTCCCTGTACGACGATCAACAGGTGTTGAAGGAGGCGTTTTCGCCGCTGATGCCCGACTTCGGCTCAACGAAGAACCCGGTTGACCTCACCGGCCAAGCGAGCCCGCAAGACTACGCCAAGGCAATGGAAGCAGCGCTGACCAATGGCCGCATTGGCGGCGTTATCTCGCTGTTCTGCGAGACGGCGCTGTTCGACGTTGATGCTCTCTCGCAGGTACTGCGAAAAACATATCGTCAGTACCAAGTGAAGAAGCCGATCGTGTTTTCCCTGTTCGGCGGCGAGCGGGTGGAAAAGATAATTGCACAATTGAGCAAGACCGGCATACCCGCGTTCCGCGACGTGTACGAGGCCGTGTCGTGCATGGGCGCACTGTACCGGTCGTGGCAGTATCTGAACACTCCACGGGAAACGCGGCCGCGAATTACCATCGATACAGACGCAGTCATGGAAGTCATCACCGCTGCCCGCTCCGAGGGACGGAGCTTCCTGCTCGCTCACGAGGCACGGCAGATCGCCGATATCCTCGGGATCGCCACGCCACGGTCGATTGTCGCCCGCAACCTCGACGCCGCGGTCAATGCCGCGGAGGAGATCGGCTATCCGGTAGTGATGAAAATCGTATCAAAGGATATCATCCATAAGAGTGACGCCGGCGGGGTTGCCCTCAACCTGGAAAACAAAAAGGAAGTGATCGACGCCTACCAAGCGATTCGCCGTTCTTGCCGCGCGTACAACCCACGCGCGGTGCTCCAGGGCGTGGAAGTGGCAGAGATGGTTCGACCAGGAGTGGAAACGATTATCGGTGCCCGCCAGGATCCGTCGTTCGGACCGATCGTAATGTTCGGCCTCGGTGGAATCTACGTTGAAGTGATGAAAGACGTGGCGTTTCGTGCCGCCCCAATTGGACGGCGGACGGCGCATGCCATGATCGGAGAAATTCGGTCCTACCCGCTGTTGCTCGGAGTGCGTGGGGAAAAACGCAAAGACATCGACGGCATCGCCGACGTGGCAGTGCGATTGGGATCCCTTATTGATCGCGTGCGGGACATAACCGATATTGAGATCAACCCGCTCGTTGTCTACGAACACGGCGAAGGAGTAAAAGCAGTGGACATAAGAATTCTGTTCAGGAATACCCAGGGGGGTGAGTGAAGTGAACTCGTTCATCATTGCATCGACGCGC
>WFSM01000119.1 GCA_015485945.1 Candidatus Bipolaricaulota bacterium
AAGTGTATAACCGCACCGGCGAGCCGTGCCCGGTGTGCGGCACCCCGATCGCGGAGATCCGCTACGCCCAGACCCGCACCTACTACTGCCCCCAGTGCCAATCGGGTGGCAAGACGATCCCCGACCGACAGCGGTGGATTACGCGCTAGTGTAAGTCGAGCCCGATGACGATCGGATCGTGATCCGACGCGCGGTACGGGTCGTTGCGATACAGCGTCTCGATCTGATCGGCCGCCTTGTACGTCGTCTCGTACCCGAGGGCGGGCGGTTCGTCGGCATCGATGTGCCACACCGCGGCTCCAGTTACCTGCGCTGTCAAACTGGAAGACGACAGTGCGTGATCGAGGCAGCCGGCGGCGCCCTTGTACACGTACGTGTAATCGCGATCGTTGAACCGGTAGACGAGATCGGAGTACCCGGCCGCGGTGATCGTCGTCACCGGATCCTCGCGCGTGTACGCGTTCAGGTCGCCGAGGATCAGCACGTCGGGATCATTGCTGCTGGTGGGATCGGTGGCGAGCCACGCGAGCAGGTCTTTCGCCGCTTCGGTGCGGTTGTGGTTCCACGCTCCCTGGCCGTCGCCCTGAGCGACGTCGAGCCCGGAAGCACCGCGGGGGAGCTTGGACTTGAAGTGGTTCATCACCACGGTGAATTTGGCGCCGGTGCCGCGTTGCATGAACGTCTGCGCGATCGGCGGGCGGTTGAAGACGGGGAAGTTGGGATCGGTAGCCGGCTTCCCCACTGGGGCGACGGTTTGGGTGCGATACACGATGGCGCATGTGATCGCGTCGGTGCCCAGTTGGTCGGTGGTGAACCGGACGTAATCATAGCTCGTCCCGATCGGGGCAGCGGCGTTCATCCCGGCGACAAGCGCGTAGATCGCGCTCTTCGGGCCGAACCCGTCGTTGGCGATCTCAGCGAGTCCGATTACGTCGGCGTGCAGTCCCACAAGCGCTTTGACGAGTTTATCCTGCTGGCGTTGGAAATCGGCGCGGGTGGCGGCACCGCGCGCAGTGGGAAATCCACCACCGCATCCATCGCCGTTGAAGTAGTTTTCCACGTTGAAGCTCGCGACGCGCACTGTTCCCCCCACCGCCGGCGGAGATGCCGGGCGCGGGTTGGTGGGGATAAACGCCGGGGTGCGCGTCGGTTCGATGAGATAAAACCCAGGCGTCGCGTACACGACCCCGTGCAGTCCTATCACCGTGTAGCCGTCGCGCATGGTGTGGACGGCCGTGAGCTGGGGCGCGGGGTAAATGATCGGGTTGGGGTTTTGGACCATGCTGCCGTCGTCGAGCACAATCCGGTCGCGCGCGTTGTACTTCTGTACCGCGCGCGCTGGTGCGCCGGGATCGGCGATCTCGGTGGGAGTGTACAGCCGCCCGTACGCCAGCGTGACCTCGCCGTAGCGCCCTAACGAGTAGTCGCCGGTTACTGTCAGCGTTTGCGGGAAGACGACGCGCATCCCCTCGACCCGCTTCAGCGCGGCCGGGGACGAAAGCGGAAGCGTGATCGCCACCGGGGCGGGAAGCGGCCCGCGCCCGCACACTTTCAGATTGGTGACATTGGTCAGCTCTGTCGTCCCACCGTACTCGGATACCGTTCCGGTTACGCATACGCGGTCACCCACGTGGATGACGCCCGCCGCCTTGGAATCGCGGACAAACAATCCCTCTGACGTCGCTGGGTTAGAGTCGGCGTCGCTTGGTTCCTCTTCGACGAAAAACCCGCCGAGGCCGCCGGGATGGGTGAAATCACCCACCACCACTGCCTCTACTTCGACCTGTTTGTTGGCGAACGGATTGGTTCCGCCCGTGCCCTGGATAGCGTGGATCTTGGTTACTGTCCCGACACAGGCGCATTCAGGGCTTGTCGGATGCAGATTGCCCGCCTGAAGAAGAAGCAGCCCCACTGCCGTTGCCACCAGAATCGCGATCAATACTTTTGTCATTCTTTCTTGGTCCCCCTAATTGAGATGCGGTTGGTATTGACGAAATCACAATAGGATATCGTATTACGCGCGTGGCGCAACTCGCCACCTGTTACTGGCGGCGCGAGGGTTTATAATCTGCTGATTGGCAAAAGGAGGTCGGGATGCAGTATCGTGTGGTGCGAAAACAGCCGAACAGTCGGATGTGCGTTGTGTGCGGCTTAAAGAATCCGTTCGGACTGCGCGCCCAGTTTTACGAATTGGAGAACGGCGAGGTAATGGCGCTATTCCACCCCCGCGATGAACATCAGAGCTATCCGGGGCGGCTGCACGGCGGGATCGCCACCGCCATTTTGGACGAGACCATCGGTCGGGTCGGGCTGATCAAGTACGGCGAGGATATATGGGGAGTGACGGTGGAGTTTCAGGCACGGTTCCGCCGTCCCGTTCCGTTGCTGGAAGAGATTCGCGTGATTGGACGGATCACCGCGGATACGCGGCGGACGTTCACTGGCACCGGCGAGATCATTCTCCCCGACGGGCGGGTGGCGGTAGAAGGAAAGGGCAAGTATATCAAGCTTCCCATCGACCAGATCACCGATTTCGACGTGGACGCAGAAGAATGGCGGGTGTCCCCTGATTCACGTGATCCGCAGGTGGTAGAGCTGTAACCGCTGGTAGCGGTTTACCGGTGGGAAAGGAGTAACATGTTTAATTCGTTGGCTGAAGTACTCGCGCGGCTGCAACGCGCGGAGCGGGTGCTTGTTATTGGACATATCAAGCCGGATGGGGACGACATCAGCTCGGTGGCGAGCCTCGTCCTCATATTGCGGAAGATGGGGAAAATCGCGGAGGGGTGTATCGCTGATGATATCCCGTGGTTTTACAAAGAAATACCCGGGGTGTCGTTGATAAAGAGTGTGAGCGAGCTTCGTAACTACCGCTACGATACCGCGGTTACGGTGGACGCGTCCGAGCTGGCCCGCATTGGGGACGCAGTCAAGTTGTTGTCCGGGGCGAAGCCCGATGTCACCATCGACCATCACAAGACCAACACGAGATTTGGCGAGATCAATTTCTGCGATTCCGACTACGCCGCGGCTGCGTTGGCGATTTACGAAATTGGACGGGAAACGGTGGATTACGACCCGGATCTGGCGGAGGTCAACCTGCTCGGAATCGCCACCGACACGGGATTTTTCAAGTACGGTAATACCGATGCCAAGGTGTTCACGTACGCCGCTGAGCTGGTTAAACAGGGGGCTGACATCCAACGCATCGCATCGGCGGTGCTGGAGCACACGACGCTCAATGAGATCAAACTGGTGGTGGAGATGTTCAACACTCTGTCCCTCGCCATGGATGGTAAGCTGGCGTGGGCGCACGTCTCCACAGAGATGCTTACGCGTAACAACTGCACCGAGCAAGATACCGAGGGCCTGGTCGGCCAAATCCGGTCGATCCACGGAGTGGAAGTAGCAATCCTATTCATCGAGTGGCCGCATAACCACGTTCATATCTCGTTTCGGTCGAAGAGTTATGCCGACGTGAGTGAAATCGCGCTCAAATTCGGGGGCGGAGGACATGCCCGCGCTGCCGGATGCAGCTGTAAGGACGTCGAACTTCCCACCATGATTGACAAGGTAATCGCCGCGGCTAAGGAATACCTTGCTGTCGCCCACTTGGAGGAGTGA
>WFSM01000120.1 GCA_015485945.1 Candidatus Bipolaricaulota bacterium
CCCGCGACTTCTGGGACCACAACCCAGCGCGCTAACCAACTGCGCCACGCTCCCCATCTTCATACCTACGCCCGGGAGGATTCGAACCTCCGGCCGACGGCTTAGAAGGCCGTTGCTCTGTCCACTGAGCTACGGGCGCGCATCCCTCCCCCGCGTAGCGGAAGACGGGAATCGAACCCGCGTCACTGGCTTGGAAGGCCAGCGCTCTACCATTGAGCTACTTCCGCTGCTCCAATCGGAGAGGCCGGATTCGAACCGGCGACCTCAGCGTCCCGAACGCTGCGCGCTGACCAAGCTGCGCCACTCTCCGAACCACTTTCCTAGTCTCCCAGCGTCACAAACTGCGTCATCCCATCCCGCAGAATGGTGAACATCGGATTGGCATTCGCGGGCATCTTGGAGACGATCGCATTCCAATCGGCGACTGAATTCACCGGTTGCAAATTAATCTCCAGAATCACATCATCCGGTTGCAGCCCGGCCCAATCTGCCCGACTACCGGGATCGACGTTGATTATGACAACTCCCTGCGGCGATTGCAATCCCAGGCGCTGAGCGACCGTCGGAGTCACCGGTCCCACAGTGATCCCGAACTTTTTCACCGCCTGTGCGGAACTCGTCGCCGTGGCGCCTTTTTTGCCGTAGATCGCCGCTTCGCTCGGGCGCGCACCCAGGGTGACTTCGATGTGAATGGTCTTCTTGGCGCGGATGATCGTGAGGTCGACCTTCTTACCCACCGGTTCGCTGGTGATGATCTGTTCGAGGTCGGCCGCGGACTTAACCTGCTGGTTGTCCACTGCGGTAATGATGTCACCGGTCTTCACTCCCGCCTTTTTGGCCGGGGAACCGGCGAGGACATCAGCAACAAGCGCTCCTAATGTTGACTTGACGCCGAACTTCTGCGCCATCGCCGGGGTCAGGTCTTGAATTGATACTCCGAGCCAACCGCGCACTATCTTGCCGGTGGTAATGAGCTGCCCGAGGACCGCCTTGATCGGGTTAATCGCGATCGCGAAGTTAATACCCTCGATCGCTATTCCCTCCGCCTGGCGGGCGATCACGGTGTTAATCCCCACCACTTGGCCAGCGGCGTTCACCAGCGGGCCGCCGGAATTACCGGGGTTAATCGCCGCATCGGTCTGGATCATGTTGTCGTAGTACCCGATTCCGTCCGGCTTGAGGATCCGGCGGTGCAAGGCGCTGACGATTCCCAGCGTGACGGTGTTCGACAGTCCGAGAGGATTGCCGATGGCAATCACCCAGTCACCGAGCTGTAGATTGGACGAATCACCGAGGGTGGCAGTGGGCAGGCTGGATGTGTCTCCCTCCAAATGGAGGACAGCGATGTCAAGCATCTTGTCGCTTCCTACCACGGTTGCGTTCCATATTTGACCAGTGGTGCTTCTCACTTTTATCGAGGTTGCCTGGTCAATTACGTGTTCGTTGGTCAACACGTACTTCTTGCCGTTGTAGTTTATCACCAACCCCGACCCGAGGGCCCGTTCCTGCTGTTTCTGTGGGGTATTCGGGACCCCAAAGAAATAATGGAAAAACGGGTCATTGAAGAACGGGTTGTTCACGGTGACGGTAGCGGTTACGTTTATCTGGACCACGGCCGGACCAACCTTAGCGATTGCAGTTTTGATCGCCGATTGTCCGGAAGCAGTGATCGCCTGATTGGCCGATGTTTGTTGCGCGAGTACGGGGGCAAGCCCCAGTGCAACGACAAGCAGCGTCAATAACCCAGCCGTCAATAGCTTCTTGTTCATGATGCATCCCTCCTCATAAGGATATTGGTTGTGAAATCGTTATTATTGTAGAAACCGAATATGGAGAATCAATGAAGAAAATGAAAAGTGAAAATGAATACCACCCGCGGGCGATCGCGCTGTTGTCCGGCGGACTGGACAGTTCTCTCGCTGCTGCGGTTGTCACGCGTGTCGGGATCGAGGTAATCGGGCTTCACGTCGTCCATCTGTTTGGGGGTGGTCACCGTCGCGCTGCCCAGGTGGCGCATACCGCCACGCAACTGGGGATTCCGTTGCGCACCATTGATCGCTCGGAGCAGCACCTGGCGGTGGTGCGTCATCCCCGCCACGGGTACGGCGCCGGAGTGAACCCGTGCATCGATTGTCGCATATTCATGCTGCGGACGGCGAAACAGGTGATGGAGGCCGAGAGGGCACAGTTCGTCATCACCGGCGAGGTCGTCGGGCAACGCCCGATGTCACAGCATCGCCACGCGTTGGAAATCGTGGCTACAGAAAGTGGGCTTGGAGATCGCCTCCTGCGACCGTTGTCCGCCAACCTCCTGCCCGACACTTTGCCGGTGCGAGAGGGATGGATCAGCCGGGACGCACTGTACGCGATTTCCGGCCGCAGCCGTGCTCCGCAACGCGCCCTTGCCCGCGAGTTCGGGATAACGGACTACCCCCAACCCGCCGGGGGATGCCTACTCACCGACAAGTCGTACGCGGCCCGGGTGCGCGATGCGTTCCACCAGCGCGGCGCTGACGCCGTTACCGCTGCCGACTTCATCCTGCTTCGCTATGGGCGCCAGTTCCGCATCGGTGACAACGTTAAAGTGATCATCGGACGCAATGAGGAAGAAAATGAGGCGTTGTCACGGTTGGCTGCCGGAAAAATCGTGATCGACCCAACTGCCGTAATGGGACCACTCGCACTGGTAGAAGGGAATCCCGACCCGCAACAATTGCGCATTGCCATCGCTCTTGCCGGCCGCTACTGCGATCACGTTGACACGACGCCGATCGCGTTCACCATCTTCCGCGCCGGCCGCACGGAGACGATGTCCGTCCCTCCATTGGCGCGGGATGATTCCCGCATTGCCGCATGGCGGATCTAGAAACGTAGCCGCGCCCGTATCCGATTTACCGCCATCATAACGACATACCCAATGATTCCAATCCCGATGCCGAGTCCAAGGCCGTTCGCGGTCCGTAACAGCGAAATAAGAAGCGGAGTGTGGGCATGAGAGAAGCTGTTGAGGATCGATGTCTGCCCAAACAGGCCAAACAACAACGCCCCCGCTCGTAGCGTCGCCGTTCCCGTCTTCGTTCCGAATAGGAGGAGAAGGGGGTGGCCGATGAGAAATTCCTTAAACCGGGGACGCGCGAAGAGCGCCGCCTCCAGCCATCCGCGCACGCGTTTCTCCGTTCCCGTGACGAGCCCTGTGTTCCCGCTGCGCATGATGATGAACCACACCGCTGCTCCAGCGATGATGACGGCAACCACCCGTGCCGCAATCGTAGAAACGCTCTGGGACCGCGGCCCGATCACCACGTCGCGTATCCTGATTTTATGCCGCCACAGGTAGATTCCGACCGCCAGGAACGGTGGCAGGGCGATGGCTGCTTTTATCCCGCGGAACTGGTACACCTTGACGATGAACGCCGGGTGGGCAAGAAGGGCGGCGAGCAGCAACGCGAACAGAACAGTGATTCCGGAAAACGTGAGTAGATAAGTGATCCCGCCACCGAGCCTGCCGCGGGGGGACAAAACAGCCGCGGTATACACCGGAGCGGCAATTGCAAGCAGGAACGCGTCCACTATCCGTAACGGGATATCGCCCAATCCCGCTGCAAGCCCGGCTATTCCGCATCCAAGCAACATCCCGGCGAGCGGCAAGCCGGGAAACAAGCGCACGAATAGGAGCACAAATACCGCACTCACACCAAGGTGAAGCACGAGCCCCACTGCCCGCGGCGGCGTGGGAGGGAGCGCGGCCGGGCGACCACTGCGGAATCCCTCCCGTTCTAGCGCTGCGGCCACCGCCTGGAACACAGCGACGCTGTGAGGATGGGAGGGCAATGGCGCGAGAATTAGCACCCGAATGTCGCGTTCCCGTACTGCGAGCACGCAGCGGGCAACCGTACCGGCAGTGCCAAGCCGTGCCAGATCAGCGGACGAAATCTCATGCCCACGCACGAACCGATGAAATCCGGAGTCCCACAGGAACTTATCCACGGTTTGTCCGCTGAATTCACGGGAGATGAGTACGCCCCCCGCGGCGATGAGTCGCGTTACCAGTGAATCGCGGGCGCCGATCGCTCCGTCGATCCAGAAATAGGGAAACGGGCCGTGAGCGATGGCACTCGTCTCTCCCGCGCGGTCGACGATCAACACCGGAATGAGGCCAGCACGGCGAATATCAGCCGGAAGCGGAGATTGACCGCTCGCCACCGCCGATGCCCGCACTGCAATCCCCCATACCCCGGCATGCGCAAGCGCGGCAAGCGGGATCCCCGTAACTGTATCCGCCCGAGCCACTATGAAGAACCGATTATTACCTCTGTCCCAGTTGATCCTGACGCCGTCGACCACCACCGCTACAATGACCGTTACGACGAGGATCGCCGCCGCGGCGATGAATACCGATCGAGTTTTGGACGAACCGCTCATCGGTATACGTGGCGGCGCGCCTGTGTCAATGCCGGAACAAGCAGCTCACACACACGCAGATCGGCCCACGCGGCGGCGCGATCGGCGGGGAGATGAGGGCCAAAGATCTCGGCGACGTCTCCGACACGGACTGCATCGATGGCGGTGACATCGATCATCGTATGGTCGAGATACACGGTTCCCACGATCGGCGCAAGTTGCCCCCGAATCCACACATGCCCCCGCGCTGCAAGCCCGGGCGGCACCCCGGTGCCGTACCCAGCCGCGATGACAGCCACCCGTCGCACGTCTGCTGCCTGGTAGTTGCGACCGTACCCGACAAACTTTCCTCGCTCCAGCGTACGGATGGCGATCACCGGGGCGGTGAGCTGTGCCGGTGGGCGGATGTTTCCGGTCCACGCCGCCGCTACTTCGGGATAGCCGTAGATCAAAGTGCCGATGCGAACCATGTTGAGTGGTGCCGCCGTCACCCGCTGCGGGTATTGAATAAACCCGGCCGAATTGGCGATGTGGCGGACGGCGGGGAGGAGGGAATCGTGGGCGAGAGCGTGGATCAAGGACATAAACGTGTCAATCTGCGCCTCAGTGTACTCGCGGGCGCCGGCGGTGGTAGAGGCAGCACTCGACAGTTGGGTGAAGATTCCCTCCACATGCAGTCCGGGCTCGTGATCGAGGCGGGCAAGAATTGCCGGCACCGCGGTTGGAACCACGCCGAACCGTCCCATGCCCGTATCCACCTTTACATGCACCGTCGCCTGTTTCCCCCGACGGCGGGCGGCGGCAGCGAGCAGGGCAGCTGTTCGCCAATCGGATATGGACACAGTGAGATCGGTGGTGACGGCACGCTCAGCCTCCGCCGGCAGAATCGGTGCGAGGAGCAAGATCGGAAGCTTGATCCCATGTCTCCGTAGCTCAATTCCCTCATCGACCGTGACCACTCCCAGGGAGTCAACGCCGCTGTCCACTCCAACCTGCGCCATCGGGACAATGCCGTGGCCGTATCCATCCGATTTGACGACGAACAACAACTGGATTCCATTCGGCAGCCGCTGGCGGATCAAGGAAATGTTGGCACGTACAACGGCAAGATCGATGACGGCGACCGACCCCGGCATGCGCTGTCACCGCTCCCGCCACGCTGGGAACTCGTCCCGGAACGAACGTAACTGTGCGAGGTCGATCACACTAGTGATGACTTCCGAACCGCCTCCGAGGCGGGCGCGGACCACCCCGGTGGGGTCGACGACCATACTTCGCCCGAGAAATCCCCTGCCGGCAGCGCCGCACGCGATGACAACCGCCTGATTCTCCACCGCCCGCGCACGCACAAGTGCATCCCACGCCTCCATCCGCCCGATCGGCCACGCGGCTGGAACGAGGAAAATCTCTGCCCCGCGTGTGGCCATGTCGCGAAACAGCTCCGGAAACCGCAAGTCATAGCAAATCGCTGTCCCCAGTGTCCCAATTTCAGTAGGGACAACGAGCGGAGAATCCCCGGGAGTAAGCAGCTCCCGTTCGCGCGATTTGTAGTTGAGCAAATGGCGCTTACGGTACATCCCAATTAGGTTACCGGCACGATCAAACAGGAGTGCAGTGTTGTACAACCGCTCGTCCTGCTGTTCGATGAATGTCCCCCCGAGCACAAACGCAGCACGATCCCGCGCTATTCGGTGTAAACGTGTAAACGTCGGGCCGCGAAGGGGTTCAGCCTTGTCGTGATAGGCGGCAAAATCGAAGTATCCCACGTTCCACAGCTCGGGAAGGACAATTAAATCAGCGTTGCCGACATTAGTTAGCGCGGTGGACAGACGCCGATCGGCAGGGCCGGTGGCGGAAATGGCGAGTTGAAGCAACGCAACGGTGATCTTCTCTTTCTGTCCCATTTTGCGCCATTCTACCGCATCTTCCGCTGCCGGTACAAGCGAAGATATGTGCATCCACTTGGCTTTCCCCGTGATATCTGTTACAATGGGTGACGTTTGACCCCTTGACAGGGGTGATGAGGGGGTGGGAGAATAGTGACAGACGCGCGTGGTGGTAACCGAGGGGGACAAAAGATGGTAGACCTCAAGGACTTCCGCATCTTTTCCGATCTCAGACCAAAGGATGTGGAAAACCTGAGAAAGAGTGTACGGCGGATCAGTTACGGACGCGGGGAAATTATATTTCAGGAGGGCGCACCCGCGTTCGGTTTTTATTTGGTGTTTGAGGGAATGGTAAAACTTGTCAAACGCAGCACCCGCGCTAAGAGTCAGATCTTAAAAATCGTTGGTCCGGGCGAAATCTTGGGGGAAACGACCCTGTTTGACAAGGGAAGCCACAACGCCTACGCCAAGACCCTTGATCCGGTAGTGGTGGGGTTCATTGAGCGGGGGGACTTCTTTTATTTTCTCGAACATCATCCCAAAACGATCTTCCGCCTGTACGAGCGTCTTTCCGAGGAGCTGAAGGCGTTCCAAAACAAGCTCGCTGAACGGTCGTATTCTTCAAGCAAGGAGCGGTTGGCACGGTTAATCCTTCTCCTCGGACGGAGCGGGGTGGAACTGTCCCGCGCCGAACTCGCCGAGATGGCGGGAGTGTCATCGAAAACGGCGATCCGTACCCTGAGCGAGCTGGAGAGTCGTGGAATCATCTCAATTGAGAGCCGGCGTATCAAAATTCTGCGCGAGGATTATCTGCAGAAGATCATGGAGCCGTTCTCGGTCGAGCTTACCGCCAACCTGATTATTTAGGACAAAGAATAACGTCTCACCACCAGGTGACCGGTGTCCTTTATTCTACGCCCACGCGATTTTATAGTCTAGATGGGCGTTTAGTGAATATGGGGAGGACAGGGCGGCCGTCGAGGATGGGACACCATTGAACACGAAATTAAACCCTGTAGAGAGGGCAATCATCGTTGTTGCTGCGTACAGCATTGCAATTCTCGCTGTCGTTCTCCTTTACTTTGCCTGGTACCGCCCCGCTGCTCTGATCTTTGGCGCGTTCGCTGTGCCACTTATTCTCGGAGCGTCGTTTCTTCGGTTCTCTGGCGGCCTCCTCCTCGGATTAGGGACGGCACTGATTGGAATTCCGTTCCTCGGATTTGATCACCCCGGCCTGATCGTCGGGTTAGTTGTCACCGATCTCGCAGTCGGGGGTGGAATTGGCTGGTTGAACCGGCGCAGTGCAGTGCGCCGCGAACGGTGGCGCCGGGCGAAGACACTTCAGGATGGGTACGAGCAGGAAATATTCGATAATTCCCTCAACATCCTCCATTTCATCGACAAGGACGGTACTGTGCTTAAGCGAAACGAAACATCACGCGGGGTGATCGGGTACCCGACTAAACGCTCGCTTACCCTGATTGAGTACGTGCATCCGGAGGATATGGATCACATGAAGACTGAGCTCGTTCGGCTATTCGAACGGGGAGAGTTACGCGATGTGAAGCTGAGGTTTATCGCCCAGACGCGCAAAGTGATCCCGGTGGAACTGCGAGCAACGCGGATCAGTGAACGGGCGGCGATCGTGGAAGCGCGCGATTTGCGCCAACAGGCGGAGCTTGAGCGTCGGCTGATGGAAGCGGAGGCACGGTATCGCTATCTAATCGAAGAAGCAGTCGATACCCTCGATTCCGGGATTATCATCACCGACCGCAAACACCAGGTGGTGTGGGCAAATGAGGCGATCGGGCGGTTCTTTGGCATCGATCGCGATCGCCTGATCGGAATCGATGCCATGCGCGCGTTTTCCCGCTACGTGGGAGTGTTTGATAATGCGGAGGACTTCGGGCGCACGGTGCAGAAAGCGATCGAGTCTGGAGAGCGAATCGATTCCTACACGTGTCACGTCCGCCCTGGGATGGGACGGGAGGAGCGCGTGCTCGCGTTCCGGTCGATTCCAATTGAGACGGAGCGCTACACCGGCGGGAGGATCGACCACTACATCGACATCACCAAATTGAAGCGGTTGGAGAACGGGCTGCGCGAGAAGACGAAGCGGCTGGAACGAAGTTACGAAAAGTTGGAAGAATACTCGCGCGTAGTCTCCCACGACCTTAAATCTCCGCTGCATACATTAGAGACGTTCAGCGGGTTCCTGATCGAAGATTATGAAGATAAGCTCGATGAAGAGGGGAGAAAGTATCTTCACACCTTGAAAAATGCATCGATGCGCATGCGGGAGCTGATCGATGATTTACGTGATCTGTCCAATATTCATCTCGACTCCACGTCGTTCGAGCGGGTGCCGGTGGCGCGGATTGTGGACGAGATCAAGGAAGACTTGGAAGTCGATCTTCAGGGGGTTAATCTCCGGATCGATCCTGACCTTCCGCCGGTGATGGGAAGCAAGATCCAAGTGCGCCAGGTGTTCCACAATCTGATTGTCAACGCTGTCAAGTTCAACGATAAGGCACTGCCGGTGATACACGTCGGTTGGGTACGGGACGAGCGTCATCGCGGAATGCACACGTTTTTTGTACAAGATAATGGAATCGGAATCGAATCGCGGCATCACGAGCGGATATTCGGTCTGTTTGAGAAATTGAACCCGAGGGAGCATTATGAAGGGACCGGAGCGGGACTGGCGATCTGCAAGCGAATCGTCGAGGAGCACGGGGGGGAGATCTGGGTGGAATCGGAGATCGGGAAAGGGAGCACGTTCTACTTCACCCTTCCCAAAGCGGCAGTACGAAACGAGGTGAAGATTCATGCCTAGCAGCCCAGAAAAGATTAAGGTCCTGGTGGTGGAGGACGAACAGAGCGATGTGATGATCATCCAACGTGCGATGCGCAAGAGCGGCGCGCACTGTGAGCTTTACTTCGCTCAAGACGGGGAGGAAGCGCTCGACTTTCTTTATCGCAAGGGCAAGTTCGAGGACGCTCCCCGCCCCGATCTGATCCTCCTTGATTGGCGCCTCCCGAAGCTGAGCGGACAAGAAGTACTGGAACAGATCAAGAATGACGACCACTTGCGGCGCATTCCGGTAATCGTGCTTACTGTGTCTACATCGCAGGAGGATATGGTGCGGGCGTACGATTCTGGTGCCGCAAGCTACATGAACAAACCGGTAGACTCCAAGGACTTCGAACGGTTGATTCAAACAGTCCAGGACTATTGGCGGATCGCCCAAATCCCCCCGGAGTGATCTGGACATTCGACACCATTAAACGCCGCCGCCTTACCGCGGTGCGGTCGCAAACGCCTCGGCTGGTTTTCCCGTGTGCCCTACGCAATTCAGTTCCACGCCGGTATCCTGTATTCAGCTAAGACAAGGAGTGAAAAGGATGCGCATTCGCACTACGGTCTCGTTACCTCCTTACCGGCAGAGCTCACCGTTCCGAGAGCCCGGTGGGTTACTTCCATTATCGTTGCCGATTCGCATCCACGTTGGGGGCCTCCTACACACACAAGTTGCACCAGAACAGCCAACGGTTCTTACCCGGGGAAGGCAGGCATAGGCAGCAGCCCTGCCTTCCCCAGCCCCCATTTTTCTTTTACAGCATGGTCAAATACCGCTCCAGTTCATAGCGATGCACCCGTGCCCGGTAGTTATCCCATTCGATCTTCTTGTTCTCGATGAACTTCGCAAAGATGTGGTCACCGAGGGCGCGGCGAACGAGCACGCTGTCCTCCATGTTGGTAATCGCCATGTTCAGACTTCCAGGGAGCTCTTCAATCCCCAACGCTTGCCGCTCCTCAGCCGTCATCGCGTACACGTCGCGTTCCATCGGAGTGGGCAACGGATACCCGTCATCGATGCCGGTAAGGCCGGCGTGCAGCATGGTGGCAAACGCGAGGTATGGATTGCACGCGGGGTCGGGGGCGCGGAATTCGATCCGCGTTGCGGATTCCTTGCCCGGTTTGTACATCGGGACACGGATCATGTTGCTGCGGTTGCGTTTCGCCCACGTAATGTATACCGGGGCCTCGTACCCGGTGACAAGGCGTTTGTAGGAGTTAACCCACTGAGCGCACACCCCGATGATCTCCTTGGCGTGCCGCATTAAGCCGGCGATGTACCCTTTGGCAACCGGGGATAAGTAGAGCGGATCGTCGGGATCGAAAAATGCGTTGTGCCCGTCGGGGGTGAACAACGACTGGTGCGTGTGCATACCGGACCCGTTCTCGCCAAACAACGGCTTGGGCATGAACGTGGCGTGAATTCCATGCCGGCGTGCGACCTCTTTCACCACAAACCGCGTGGTCATGAGGTTATCCGCCATGGTAAGAGCATCGGTGAACCGCAGGTCAATCTCCTGCTGGCTGGGGGCCACCTCGTGATGAGCTGCTTCCACTTTGATCCCCATTGCTTGCAACGCAAGCACCGTCTCACGGCGGATATCAGTTCCAAGGTCGGGGGGGACGAGATCGAAGTAACCGCCGGAATCGAGTACCGCTGGACCGTCATCGGTGCGGAAGTAGAAGTACTCCACTTCCGTTCCGACGTACATTGTAAACCCGGCTTCCTGCGCCCGGATGAGAGCGCGCCGCAGTGCATACCGGGGATCGCCGTCGTACGGTGTTCCATCCGGCTGGAGGATATCGCAGATCAACCGGGCGACATCATCCGCCCACGGCAGGACGGCGAACGTACGTGGGTCGGGCTTGGCCAGCATGTCGCTCTCGTCAATGCGGGCAAACCCGTGAATCGACGAACCATCGAACCCGATTCCCTCCGTAAGCGCGGTGGTGAGCTCGCTCTGTGGGATCTCCACGCTCTTCAGGTTTCCGAGTAGGTCGGTGAACCACAGTTGGATAAACTTGATTCCTCGCTCCTCAACCTGCTTTAACACCGCATCGTGTGCTGGCTCCTCGTTCATATTATCCCCCTTTACGTTCCGATTATAGTAAAATTACCGCGTACGTCCATCACGATGCGCTTTAGTTAGAGTGGGTTATCGAGAGGCTATAATTAGTATATTAAGCCGGTAGCCGTGAGTTTTTGCATGATTTTTCCATCTACTTTCCATTATTCCGGTATGGAAAAATCCCAGTAAAGGTGTATGCTATAACGTAACACCCATTTACTGAGGAATAAATGAGAAAACGAAGGAACAACTTCGTTGATGAGGAGGTGAACCACATGCCTAAAAAGCAGATCCTTGACAAGCTGTCCATCTACATTCCACAGAAAAAGATGGAGCAGAAGCCAGTTGAGCG
>WFSM01000121.1 GCA_015485945.1 Candidatus Bipolaricaulota bacterium
GGGTGCGGGCTCCCCACCCGCATTAAGTTCACCGTGGTGGACGGGGATAAATTGCGCAAGTGCACGCACTGCGGGGAGATATTTAGGTAATCGAGATGCTGTTTAAAGAGAGATTTGAACAAGAGATTGTACCGCAATTGATGAAAGAGCTCCGGCTTCGGAACGTGATGGAGGTTCCGCAGGTGGAGAAAGTCGTCATCAATATGGGCGTAGCGGAGAAGGACAACCCCAAGATCCTGGAAGGGGCGGTTAAAAACCTGACCAAGATTGCGGGGCAGCATCCGGTTGTCACCAAAGCGAAGAAGTCGATCTCCGATTTCCATCTTACTGCCGGGGATCCGATTGGCTGTAAGGTGACGCTGCGTTGTGATCGGGCGTACGAATTTTTAAATAAGCTGTTTAATGTCGTCCTTCCCGGGATCCGTGACTTCCGTGGGATGTCCAGTTCCGCGTTTGATGGGCGAGGTAACTACACCCTGGGAGTGGCCGAGCAGATGATTTTCCCTGAGATCTCGTATAACGAGGTTGTCAAAACTCAGGGAATGGACATTACGATTGTGACAACGGCGAAGAACGATCAGGAAGGATACGCGCTTCTTAAAGGGCTCGGCCTTCCGTTCAAGGATTAGAGGAGAGGCGATGGCAAAAAAGGCGTTAATTATTAAAAGCAAGCGGGAACCGAAGTATAAGGTGCGGACGTATAACCGTTGCAGTATTTGCGGACGGCCGCACGGGTATATTCGGGATTACGGCATCTGCCGGATTTGTTTCCGCAAGCTGGCGCACAAGGGAGAAATCCCGGGCGTAAAGAAAGCGAGTTGGTAGGAGGCACGATGACAATTCCGTATCCAATTGCCGATATGCTGACCCGCATTCGTAATGCAAGCGCGAAGCTTCATCCTGATGTGACGATGCCCCACTCGAAGCTGAAGGAAGCAATTGCGCGCATTCTAGAAGCGGAAGGGTACATCGACGGCTATGAAGTTATTGCCAAGGTCCCTCAGCCCGAACTGCGCATTCGCTTAAAGTACAAGGGAAGCCGCAAGGATGTGCAACGGGCGATCACCGGATTAACGGCGGTGAGCAAGCCGTCACGGCGGGTATACGTGGACAAGGATGAAATTCCCGAGCCCCTTGGAGGGCTTGGGACCTGCATTATCTCCACCTCGCAGGGGATCCTTTCCGGACGGGAAGCAAAAGAGCGCGGGATCGGCGGGGAGATCCTGTGCGAGGTGTGGTAGGTGAGACGCCATGTCTAAAGTGGGAAAGGTTCCAGTAGCGATCCCCGACGGGGTTAAGGTGGCGGTGCGTGATGGAACGATCGTGGTCGAGGGACCGCACGGCCGGCTTGTGCAGGACTATCGCCCTGATCGAGTGGAGATTACCGTTGAGAATGGAACGGCCACGGTGACCCGGCGCGGTGAGAGCAAAGAATTTCGCGCGTTCCACGGGTTGTACCGCAGTTTGCTTGCAAACATGGTACATGGAGTGTCCCAGAAGTGGGAGAAGTCCCTGTTGATCAAGGGCCTCGGGTACCGGGCCCGGTTGCAAGGGCGTAAAATGACCCTTGATCTTGGGTACTCGCAGCCGGTGGAATATGAACTTCCGGAGGGAATCGAAGCGGAGGTTCCCAACCCGAATGAAATCATCATCCGCGGTGCGGATAAACAGCAAGTGGGACAAGTGGCCGCAGAGATTCGCGCGTTTCGCAAGCCGGAGCCTTATAAAGGGAAGGGTATTAGATACAAAGATGAGATTGTGTTGCATAAGGCAGGTAAACTCGGCGGGCAAGGTGCCGGTTAGGGGGAGTAGAGATGGCGAGAGTTGATAGAAAAACGGAGAGGATTAAGCGCCATCGTCGGATTCGCAAGCGAATATCCGGCACCGCGGACGTTCCTCGGCTGTGTGTGACCAAGAGCCTGCGCCATGTGTATGCGCAGCTGATCGACGATGAAACCGGGCAAACGCTCGTAGCTGCATCCACCGTGGATACCGAGCTGCAGGGGGACGCAAGCGGGTGCAATATTCCGGCTGCGACCAAGGTGGGAGAGCTTATCGCCAAACGCGCCGTTGAACGGGGAGTCGCCCGGGTTGTATTCGACCGCGGCGGTTATCCCTATCACGGAGTGGTGGCGGCGTTGGCCGAGGCCGCTCGCAAGGGAGGGTTAAAGTTTTGATCACCACTGACGAGTACGAGAATGAGATAATCGATATTAGGCGGGTGAGCAAGGTCACCAAGGGTGGTCGCAACCTGAAGTTTCGTGTGACTATTGTGATCGGCGATCGCAACGGTCGCGTTGGCGTTGGCGTGGGAAGCACTACTGAGATTCCACGTGCGATCCAGCAGGCGATCCGTGACGCCAAGAAGAACATGATCGATATCCCGCTCAACGGCGGGACGATTCCCCATGAGGTGATCGGAAAGTTCAAAGCGGGACGGGTGTTGTTGAAACCGGCCTATCCCGGGACGGGAATCATCGCCGGGGTTACCGTTGGAGCGCTCTGCCGGTTGGCCGGGATCCGGGACATCCTCACTAAATCGATCGGGACGACCAACCCTCTTACCCTGTCACGGGCCGCGATTAACGGCATGACCCGTCTGCGCAGCAGAGAAGAAGTGGAGACATTGCGAAAAGGGGAACCGGTCAAGGCGGAGGTGAAGGATGCGGCTTGAAGATCTGCGTCCCACTAAGGGAAGTGTCCACCGGCGAAAGCGGGTGGGACGGGGGTATGGTTCCGGGCACGGCGGCCACGAGAGCGGTCGCGGTACCAAGGGACAGAACTCCCGGTCAGGTGGTGGTGTTCGTCTCGGGTATGAAGGCGGACAGACCCCGATTTGGATGCGCTTTCCCAAGCGGGGCTTTTACAACCACACGCGCATCGAGTACGCGTGTGTTAATCTAGACACGTTGGAACGCGTTTTCCCGGAAGACTCCGAGGTAACGTTGCAGAAACTGCGGGAATTGCGGATCGTCAAGGGCCGCATTCAACGATTGAAGGTCCTCGGACGCGGTGAGTTGTCCAAACCTCTCACCGTGCGTGCACATCGGTTTACTCATGCCGCTAAGCAGAAGATTGAGCAGGCTGGTGGAAAGGCTGAGGTGATTTAGAATGTGGGAGACGTTAACCAACGTTTTCCGCGTTCCCGAGCTTAAAAAGCGTGTTTGGTTTACGCTGGGGGCGATCATTGTCTTCCGGTTGGGGACGCACATTCCGATTCCGGGTGTCAACGCAGCCGCGTTGGCTCATTTTTTCGAACAAACCGGCGGGATTTTTAATTTTTTAAATATGTTCACGGGGGGGGCGCTGAAGCGGTTCTCCTTATTCGCCCTCGGGGTAATGCCGTACATCAACGCGTCGATTATCTTTAGCTTGCTTATTGCCGTTGTCCCCAAGCTCAAGGAAATGCAGGAACAGGGACGGGAAGGGCAGCGTAAGATCACAGCGTACACGCGATGGTCAACCCTGGGGTTGGCGATTATCCAGTCCGCCGCGTACAGTCTGCTCGTGGTCAACTGGGGATTGGCACGGGGGACGATTTGGTTCTATCTCACCTCAATCGTTGCCATGACCGCGGGCACGATTTACCTGATGTGGCTGGGTGAACGGATCACCGAAAACGGAATCGGTAATGGAATCAGTATGCTGATCATGCTTGGAATCTTGGCACGGCTGCCGGCGCAGTTTCAGTCGGCGTATACCGAGATTACCACCGGAACGGTCAGCCCGTTCTGGGGGCTCGTGTTACTGGCACTGTTGGTGGTCGTTACCGCTGGCGTAGTAATAATTCAACAGGGGCAGCGCAAGATCATCGTCCAGTACGCGAAGCGGACAACCGGGCGGCGGATCTACGGCGGGCACACCTCTCACCTGCCGATCCGAGTGAACCAGGGCGGAGTTATCCCAATCATCTTCGCACTCGCGCTTCTAGCGATGCCGATGACGGTTGCCCAGTGGATACCGTCCCTCAGCTGGCTCACCCCGTACGTGCGGCCGGGGAGCATGGCATATATGCTGACGTATGTGATAATGATCTTCTTCTTCACTTATTTCTATAGCTCGATCGTGTTTGATCCCGAGGATGTGGCGAAGAATATCCGCGAATCGGGTGGGTTTATTCCCGGTGTGCGGCCAGGTAAACCGACTTCTGATTACATCTCGATGATCCTTAGCCGAATTCTGCTGATCGGTGCCGTGTTTCTGTCCGCGGTCGCAATCCTTCCGTATGTGTTCAGCGACATCTCGGGATTAGTCGGAATGTACATCATCGGTGGTACATCTATCCTGATCGTGGTCGGGGTGGGAATTGACACGTTGATGCAGATTGAGGCCCACCTTGTCATGCGTCACTACGAGAGTTTGACCAAGGGCAGCGGCCTGCTCGGGAGGAGAAAGTAATGGCGAAACGGCGGATCGTGTTGCTCGGCCCGCCGG
Organism: Candidatus Bipolaricaulota bacterium; assembly: GCA_015485945.1. Lineage (GTDB taxonomy): Bacteria > Bipolaricaulota > Bipolaricaulia > UBA7950 > UBA9294 > S016-54. Next base: position 4,435 of record WFSM01000121.1, read on the forward strand.
GTGCGGGCAAGGGAACACAGGCGAAGCGGTTGGTGGAGACGACGGGACTTACCCATCTGTCAACCGGGGACATCTTGCGCGATGAAGTAGCGCACGGGACCGACTTGGGCAACCAAGCCAAGGCGTACATGGACCGTGGCGATCTCGTTCCCGACCAGTTGATCATCGACATGATCCGCGGCCGGATCGAAACCGCTGATGGCTTCATCCTCGATGGATTCCCACGCACTGTTGCTCAAGCCGAGGCATTGGAGAAGATCACTCCACTCGACGTTGTGATCAATATTGATCTGTCCCGTGATGAGGTAATCCGGCGGCTGTCAGCACGCCGGGTATGCCGCAGCTGCGGTCGAATCTACAATCTTCTCAGCAACCCGCCCCAGGTGGCCGGTAAGTGTGACGTGTGTGGCGGTGAGCTATACCAACGTGATGACGACCGCCCTGAGGTGATCAAAAACCGGTACGACGTGTACATGGCGTCGACCGCGCCGTTGATTAAGTTCTACCAAGATCGTGGCATTCTGGTGAGCACAGATGGGCGGCGCCCGACGGATGAAGTATTCGCGCAGATAACCGCCGTTATTTCCGCATGATTATCCTTAAAACCCCGGCCGAGATAGCGATTATGCGTAAAAACGGGGCATTGCTGGCATCGGTGTTGGATGCAGTGTGCGCCAAAGTAGCGCCGGGGACCAGCACGGCGACGCTTGATCGGCTGGCGGAGGATCTGATCAAACAGGCGGGCGCGCAGCCCGCGTTCAAGGGATACAGCGGGTACCCAGCGACACTGTGCACATCGATCAACGAAGAAATCGTGCACGGCATCCCGGCCGAGGAACACATTTTAAATGATGGCGACATAATCTCGCTTGACATCGGATTGGTTAAAAACGGGTTTTATTCCGATATGGCCACTACCGTGCCCGTAGGAGAGATTAGCCCAGCTGCCGAACGGCTCCTGTCAGTGACGCGTGAGAGCTTGTGGCGCGGGATCAAACAGGTTAAAATTGGCAACCGCTTGTCCGATATTTCGCACACGATCGGTTCCTACGTGGAAAGCGAAGGATTTTTCGTTGTTAAGGAATACGTCGGACACGGAGTCGGGAGAAGTCTGCACGAAGACCCACAAATCCCGAATTACGGGCCGCCGGGCCATGGGCCGCGGTTACAAGTGGGGATGGTATTTGCTATTGAACCGATGGTGAAGACCGATCCGGACCCAACGCGGGTTCTTGACGACGGTTGGACCGTAGTCACAGCGCGTGGTGGGTTGGCGGCACACTTTGAGCACACAGTCGCCCTGACAGAAACAGGGGTCGATGTGCTGACGATAAGGAGGTGAATAAAGACGTAGTGGCGAAGACCGAGGGTCGTAGTCCGAAAAAAGAAGTGATCAGGCAACGGGGCGAGGTAATTGAAAGTTTGCCCAGTTCCATGTTCCGAGTGCGGTTGCAGAACGGACATGTCGTCCTATGCCATATCTCGGGCAAGATCCGCAAACACTACATCCGTATCCTCACCGGTGATTGGGTGGTAGTGGAATTCTCCCCGTATGATCTAACCAAGGGGCGGATCGTATATCGCGAGTCGTAGCCACTGCGGCGATTTAGAGATGAAAGTGAGAAGCTCGGTTAAGAAAATGTGCCCCAACTGCAAGGTGATCCGGCGGCGAGGTCGTCTGATGGTGATCTGCCGGAACCCAAAGCACAAGCAGCGACAGGGCTAGGGAGGACGTATGGCACGGATAGCCGGGGTCAATCTGCCCAATGACAAGCGGGTAGAGATCGGCCTTACCTACATATTTGGCATTGGTCGGTCACGGGCGGCGAAGATACTGGAAGCGGCGGGGGTGTCGCCCGACGTGCGCGTGCGCGATCTGACGGAAAAAGAGATCGCCGCGCTGCGCCAGGAAGTGGAGAAATACGTGGTGGAAGGTGACCTGCGCCGCCGTGTTTACGCGAGCATTCAGCGGCTGAAGGACATCAACGCTTACCGTGGAATCCGCCATAAGCGGCGCCTGCCGGTGCGTGGACAGCGCACGCGGTCGAACGCACGCACGTGGAAAGGTCCGCGCCCAGCCAAGGCAGGAAAGAAGAGGTAGGGATGGCGAAAAATATCAAACTAGAACGAGCGCGGGTGCATATTCACTCCACGTATAACAATACGATCATCACGGTGACAGACCTCAACGGCAATCCGATTACTTGGAAAAGCCCGGGGGTGGTGGGGTACAAAGGGTCGCGCAAGGGCACCCCGTATGCTGCCCAGATTGCGGCGGAGGCACTGGTACGCGAGATGAAGGATTACGGTATTCGGTCCGTGATCGTCACGATCAAGGGCACAGGGTCGGGGCGGCAATCCGTGGTGCAAACGATTAAAGGATCGGGCATCCGGGTAGACGAAGTCAAGAACGTCACCCCGGTCTCCCACAGTAAAGATCCAAGGAGAAGATAATGGGGAGAGATACCGGACCTAAATGCAAACAATGTCGTCGTGAAGGCGAAAAGCTGTTCCTCAAAGGAGAGCGGTGTTATACCCAAAGCTGCCCGCTTAACCGGCGTGCTAACCCGCCTGGTGAGCGTCCGAAGAAACACCGCCCGCGGCGCAGCCAATACCTGCTTCATTTGCGGGAAAAGCAGAAGGCGCGGCGCATTTACGGCTTGAGTGAGCATCAATTTCGCAACTATGTGGAGCAAGCGAAGCGTAAAAAGGGAGTCACCGGCGAGGCGCTGCTCACGTTGCTCGAACGGCGGCTGGATAATGCTGTATACCGAGCTGGATTCGCATCGTCGCGTGCTCAGGCGCGGCAGATGATCGTGCACGGGCACTTCCAGCTAAATGACCGTGCAGTAAGCATTCCATCCATCATGGTGAAGGAAGGGGACACAATATCCGTCAAGGAAAACCGGCGCGATAAGGTCAAGGGCATCATCGAGGCGAACAAGGACCGCGAGATTCCAAGCTGGCTGGAGCGCAACTTCGAAGCAATGAAGGCGCAAGTAATGGCGCCTCCCAACACAGAAGAAACCGGGTACAAAATCGCTGCCAACCTAATCGTCGAATTTTACTCGCGCTAGGAGGAGAGGATGGACGAACTCGTCTTCCCACACGAAATTAAGACCGAGGAGATGACCGCTACTTACGGCCGTATCGTGATCGAGCCCTTGGAACGTGGGTTCGGCACGACGCTGGGCAACAGCCTGCGCCGTACACTGCTGGCGTCAATTCCGGGAGCGGCGATCGTGCGGGTTAATTTTGCTGGCAAGTACCACGAATACGATGTGATCGAGGGCGTGCGCGAGGATGTGCTTGAAATTGTTCTTAACCTAAAGGACATTGCATTCCGTCTTGTCGATGACGAGCTGAAATATCTGACGCTGGAGAAACGGGGACCGGGTGAAGTAACGGCGGCGGACATCCATTTGCCGTCCGGAGTAAAAGTGATCAACCCCGATACCCACATCGCCACGCTGAATGAAAAGGGGCGGTTGGAAGTGGAGATGGAGGTCGAGGCCGGCTACGGTTACCTCCCGGCGGAGATGAACCGCCTGGAGAACGCGCCGTTGTCGGTGATCCCGATTGACGCTGACTTCTCGCCGGTGCGTCAGGTCAACTTCACCGTCGAAGATACGCGTGTTGGGGGTAAAACCGGATACGAGCGGCTGATCCTCGAATTGACCACCAACGGCGGCATTCACCCCGAAGAGGCGCTATCCGAAGCGGCGTTGATCATTCGTCGGCATCTGGATCTATTTGACGGATTTGCTGACCACCCGTTTGGTCTCACCGAGGAAGAAACGGCAGCAGCCGGTGGCGAGGGTGGAGAACAGGGTGATCTGGCGATCCCGCTTGCCGAACTCGACATTGATCAACGCGCGTGTAATCTCCTGCGGGAAGCGGAAATCGTCACGCTGGGAGATCTTCTTTCCCGTCCGCGTGAGGAACTGCTCGACATCCACGGATTCGGTGAGAAAACGTTGGCCAAGGTGGAGGAGCGACTACGGGAGCTGGGATACACGCTCAAGGAAGAAGGAGAGGCGTGAGATGAGGCATAGAAAAGATATCGACAAGATTGGAATGGTGCGGGCGCATCGCAAGAGTGTGTTGGCAAACTTAACCAAGGGATTAATACTCTACGAAAAGGTGGATACCACATTCGGCCGTGCCAAGGCGGCACAGCGATACGCGGAACGGATGATCACCCTCGCCCGCCGTGGCGA
>WFSM01000122.1 GCA_015485945.1 Candidatus Bipolaricaulota bacterium
GAACGCCCCAAGGGTGGTGCACTTCGTCCCCGCCTGGAGGCGGTTGTACACATCGGGCAGACGGAAGATCCCCAATCCGCCGAGGAACAGAAACGCCGTCCCAATGCCGATTAGTACCTCACCGAATATTCGCATCACACACCCCGCTCCATGTAGCGGGCGACCGCGAGCACGCCGATGAACCCGAGCACGGCGTACACAAGCGCCACGTCGAGGTAGATGTAGCGATCGAAGAACGATGCCAGCAGTACCAACAGGGCGATTGTGATCGTCACGGCACCGTCCACGCCCACCACCCGATCTGACGTCGTCGGGCCGAGCCCGGCGCGGGCAAGGGCGAAGAACACCCCGGCAGCGATGAACGAGAAAAACACGAGCCACATCATGAGAAGATCACCCGCAGGAATCGTTCGAATTTCGACCCGATCAGCTTCGTCGCCCCCTCAGTCTCCGCGTCTTTGACGTTGATCCAGTGGATGAGGAGATTGCCCCCGCGGATATCCATGGTGAGCGTCCCCGGGGTGAGGGTGATCGAGTTGGCGAGCGCCATCTTGCCGGTGTCGGAAGTGAGATCGGTATTGATCATGACGATACCCGGCTTGATCGGCATCCGGGGATGAATCACGCGATAGGCGACATCGAAGTTCGCCTTGATCATCTCCCAGAAGAACACCGGGATATACGCGAGCAGATACGCGATCTTGCGCACGCTCAGGTGGCTGAATCCCACCCGCGAGAATGCGCGCCACCCGAGCCCGGCCCCGATCGCGGCCAAGACCGCACCCATGACGAGCTCCTCCCAGTTGAACGTCCCGGTGAGGGCGAGCCATACCCCGAATAAGACGAAAAACGTCACCAGATAGCGCCCGACCGGGTTTCCGCTCGTCTCGTCAGAACTCATTGTTCCTCCAATCGGTACACCAACTGCCCCAGAGCCATCGGAATGTCGACCGGGACCACCCGCACGCCCTCGGGAACGTGGAGCTGACACGGGGCAAAGCACAGGATCCCCTTGATCCCGGATTCGATCACGACGTCGGCGACTCCGGGAGCCGCCTCCACCGGGGTGGCGATGATCGCCAGTTCGACCTTCTCCGCTTGCACCCGCGCGGCGAGGTCGGCCACATCCTCCACCGTCACTCCGCCCACGCGCTTGCCGATCACGCGGGGTGAGTTGTCGAACGCGAGCACGATGTCAAACCCCTGCCGCCGCAGCTCCGGATTCTTAAGGAGGGCGGAACCGATATTGCCCACCCCGATCAGCGCGATCCGCCACGTGCGGTTGAGGTTAAGGATGGCGCGCAGCTCGCGCACCATCGCCTCGGTCTCGTATCCCACACCGCGTTTCCCGAATCCACCGAAATAGGAGAAATCCTTGCGCACCTGGGCGGGGTTCATGTGCAGAATCTCGGCCAATTCCTGGGACGAGAACGTCTCTTTCCCCTCGCGCAGCATGCAGTCAAGTTCGCGCAGGTACACGAGCATACGTTGCATCGTCTCTTCCGGTACCGTTGCGTGTTTGATCATCGTCCACCCACTTTGTGAATGTACTCACGTTCACAAGCGCAATGTATACCACGCTACATCGCAGTTGTCAAGTCCAATAATGATATCGGCAAATGCGCGTTACGAACCGAACTTCGGCGCTCAGTTATTAGTGATTGACCGGGATCAGGAGCGCTCGTCCCGGCCAATACCTGCACCTGGGCTGGTCCACGGGCATCGTTGCGCAGCTTGAAGGTATCAACGGCGCATACAAGGCTTGCCCCGTTTACCCTGCAAAATAGCTATCATTCTTATGTTTCACAAGGTGAACCTTGTTCTATAGGGAAACGGCAGCTTACGTAGCGGCACACCTTGTGTGCGACGTTGGTCCCCTGTGTCCGCGTGGCAATAGGGCGGATACTTCAAACTAAACTCCACCATGAGGACCAACTCTGGTTAGACCGCTAATGCCCAGCAGCTTTCGCGGAGTTGTTTACTGATCTCGGGCATCGATCACCCCTTCACTTCGTCTTCCACGGGCCTCCGGGCGGCCACTTGAAAGAAAACTCCTCCTGATCCCGGACAGCAGCAAGAACAGGGCTCAAGAACGCTGCAAGCCGGTTAACCACTTCCGCAAGATCTGTAGGAACGGAGCCTCTCTTGATTCTGCGCAGAAATCCCGCCCATTGAGTCATCTTGCCTGGGTCTGTTGCAAACTCACGTGAAAGCGCCATCGGCAACTCGGTTGGAATCACAGCCTTGCGCCGCCTAAACGTATCACGAACGGCATCGCGAAGCACACGCCCGTCAAACGATTCATGTTCCGAGAGAACGTAAATGTCGAAGTAGTCCTTCATCCGGCTGTTCTGCA
>WFSM01000123.1 GCA_015485945.1 Candidatus Bipolaricaulota bacterium
CCGGTGTGATCACCGGCAAGCCGATTCCGCTCGGCGGGTCCCTCGGCCGCGGTGACGCCACCGCCCGTGGTGCGATGTACACCATCATCGAAGCAGCAAAGGTAATTGGACTCGACCTCAAGGGCGCGACTGTCGCTGTCCAGGGATACGGAAACGCCGGTTATTTCGCGGCAAAGCTGATGCGCGAGATCCCGGGGAGCAAGATCGTAGCGGTGTCCGATTCCCGCGGCGGCGCCTACTCTCCGGACGGCATCGATCCGGAAAAGGCACTGGAACAGAAGCGCTCCACCGGGTCGGTCGCTGGATTGGCCGGCACCAAGAAGATCACCAACGCCGAGCTTCTGGAGCTTGACGTCGACGTGCTCATTCCGGCAGCGATCGAAAATGTGATTACCGAGAAGAACGCCGCCAACATCAAAGCGAAAATCATCGCCGAAGCAGCGAACGGACCGACCACGCCTGAGGCGGACGAGATCCTGTACAAGAACGGCAAATACCTCATTCCTGACTTCCTGTGCAACGCCGGTGGAGTGACTGTTTCCTACTTTGAGTGGGTGCAGAACATCGGTGGCTACTATTGGAGCCTGGAGGAGGTTTACGACCGACTGCACGCCAAGATGACCAAGGCGTTCCACGACGTCCACGACATGGCGCAGCAAAACAAAGTCGACAACCGCACCGCTGCTTACATGGTGTCGGTGCAGCGGGTCGCCGAAGCGGTACGTCTGCGCGGCTGGGTGTAGCGACCCCATACTTTTCTGAGATAACCGCCCGTGCGGGGCCAACCGGTCCCGCACGTTTTTTTGTCGCCGTGGCCGATGCTGTAATCCGCTCGGGAAAGGAAGTGGGTATGGCATACGTGTCCAAGAAAGCTCTGGTCGATAAGGTCTGTCCGCTTGCTGAGGAACTGTCCCGGCTGCGGGATGAGTTCGACTCCCTCCTCGATCGGATAAACGGCATCGCGGACAAGCTCGAGGAGACACTCAACGAGGCGAAGGAATAATCTCCGCCTCACCGGTTGTCATTTTTCCCTGTGGTCGTAGAATGACAATAAAAGGAGGTCGTTGAATATGAATATCGGCGGTTACGCGGGCAGAGTGGGATGGATTGATCTATCAACCGGAGGGGTAGAGTATCGTACCCCGGATGAGGGGATACTCCGCAAGTATTTGGGCGGACGCGGGTTGGGAGTGAAGTATCTGTTCGATGCCGGGGCCGAGGTTGACCCTCTCGGAGAGGACGCACTCGCAGCCCTGTTCGTCGGGCCGCTCACCGGGACCGACGCGCCGATGAGCGGGCGGATCGCGTCGATCGTAAAGTCGCCCCTCACCGGGACGATCTCCGACTCCCACGCCGGGGGGACGACCGGTGCCGCGTTGAAGTGGGCCGGATTCGACGGCCTCGTATTCCGCGGCATTGCCGCTCGCCCGACGTACGCGGTGGTGAAGGACGGCACCGTTACGCTGGAAGACGCCACCGAGCTATGGGGCAAGGACACCGCGGAGACGACAGCCGCTCTCAAGGCGCGGTACGGGAACGACGCCAATGTTGTGTGCATCGGCCCGGCCGGTGAACGCGGCGTTAAGTTCGCGTGCCTCATCGACGAGCGCGGCCGCGCCAACGGACGCGGTGGTCACGGCGCGGTATGGGGCGCGAAGAACCTGAAGGCAGTCGTATTGATCGGTGACCGTCACGCCGCTCCCCAACCGACAAACCCGGAGCTGTTCAAGAGCGCGCGTGACGCGGCGTTGGCGTTGATCCGGGAGAACGGGGTGACGAGCGATTCCCTCCCCAAGTACGGGACCGACGTGCTGGTGAACATCATCAACGAGGTCGGTGGATTCCCCGCCCGCAACGCCCAGATCACCTATTACGAAGGCGCCGATGCGATCAGCGGCGAGCGGATGGCGGATACCATCCTTGTGCGGCGGGGGACGTGCATCAACTGCCCGGTGGGATGCAAGCGCTACACCAAGGTCGAAGGGCGGTACGAGGGCGAGGGCCCGGAATACGAGACGTGTTTCTCCCTCGGCGCGATGTGCGGCAATTTCGACCTGCCGGCGATCGGATATATGAATCACCTGTGCAACCTATACGGCATCGACACGATCTCCCTCGGTGACACCCTGGCGCTGGCGATGGAGGCGACGGAGCGGGGGTTGATCAACGACGGCGTCCGGTTCGGCGATTCCGACCGGATGATCGAACTGATCCATCAGATCGTCGCCCAGGAGGGCTTGGGAGAGATTCTCGCCCTAGGAGAAACCGGGGCTGCGAACGCGTTCGGCGATCCCAACTTGGCGATGGCGGTGAAGGGACTGGGAATTCCGGCGTACGACCCGCGGGCAATAAAGGGCATCGGCCTCAACTACGCGACTTCGAACCGCGGTGCGTGCCATGTGCGGGGATACACGATCGCGAGCGAAATCCTCGGCATCCCGGTTCAGACCGACCGCCTCGCGTACGACGGCAAAGCGCAGCTTGTGATCACGTTCCAAGACTTGACCGCGGCGATCGACTCCCTAGACAACTGCCTGTTCTCCAGCTTCGCGTTGGGAGCGAAGGAGTACGCTGCGCTGCTCGCCGGCATGACCGGGTGGAACATCGACGATGGCGAACTCATGCAGATCGGAGCCCGAATCTACAACCTGGAGCGGCACTACAATAACCTGCTTGGGTTCGCGGCCAAGGACGACACGCTCCCCAACCGCATCCTCCACGAACCGATCCCGGATGGCCCGTCCAAGGGCGAGGTGTGCGCCCTCGATCGGATGCTGCCCGAGTACTACCGGCTGCGCGGGTGGGAGGACGGGGTCGTGCCCGCGGCCAAGCTGCAGGAGTTGGGGATCAAGTGAACGGTTAGATCCCGGCTCCATCGGCCACCAGTTCCAGCATTGCGGCCATCGGACGGAGCGTAACCGTCGGTGCAGCGATAACCACCTCGCCGGGGGCGACGTCGCGGCGGACAACAGCACCAGCGCCGATTTTTGCCCGTGCGCCGATGCGGATTGGCCCAAGTAGTACGGCGTTAGCCCCGATAACCACTCCGTCTGCGATCGTGGGATGGCGCTTATCGGCGCGGTGCGACGTCGCGCCGACGACAACGCCGGAGTAAAGATGGACGTCGTCTCCAATCTCCGCCGTCTCTCCGATCACGACCCCCATGCCGTGGTCGATCACCACCCGGCGACCGATCCGGGCACCG
>WFSM01000124.1 GCA_015485945.1 Candidatus Bipolaricaulota bacterium
ACCGCTTAGTCTCCCACTTTCCGCTGAACCCCGGCAGGCGGGTTTTGCCAGTGAGGAGTTGCTGCATGGCGGCCTGCTTGATGGCCCGCTTCTTGGCGATAAGCTTGTCCAGCGCCTCAATCAGCTCATCCACATCCGAGAGCACCTCGGCGATTGCGCGTTGTTCGTCAGGTTGCGGGGTGGCTATCAACAGAGAACGAAGAATCTCACCGCTTAGATTGGGCTGTCCTCCTTGTGTGTAAGTCTCGACAATATCCCGCTTTTTATATAACAGGTATTGAAAGAGATATTCGTTGTTGGCGCTTTTGGGGACAATTGCTAAAACAGCTTGGTTGATAGCTGCTGCGATCTCTGTTATTGCAGCTACCCCAGCTGTAGCCCCATAAAGAGCGATTAATACAGCTCCCGGTTTGATCATCTTAGCAGCAGAGTGCACCAATCCCAGCTTTGTAATTCGCCCTGGCACATCCCTAATGCGACCCGCATTCAGGTCACTGGAGGTTATCCATGGGATCTGGCCACCATAGTACTCAGAATACGAAGTTGATGGTGTTCCGCCACTGTAGGTTTCGCAGAAGTCCCCCAATCGCTCTACTCTCCAATCCTCCGGGATCACGCCGATTTCGGTGCGTCTGTAGCCCGGAGGTACGTCAGTTGCTGCGCCGTGTCCGGTGGTCATTCCGCCATCCATTCCAACCCCATTTTTCGTAAATGACCGGCCACCTTTGCGTTCAGTTCGGCAACCTCGCGCTCGATCTGAGGCAACGGTTCGGCGTAGCGTTCTGCGAGCTCCTTGATCCGTCCGGCGAGCCGTTGCGCCACCCGGCGGACTTCTTCATCGATGGCGCCCTGCAACGCGGCCAGCCACTTATCCTCGATGACCAGTGACTTGATCTCCTCCTCGGTCAAGGTGCCGTAGCGGTCCAGGGTCTTCTTGTTCAGAACAGCCTGCGCTGCCTTGGCTGCTTTATCCGCTTTCGCTTTAGCCTCAAACAACCCCAGGCAGCGGTTGAGCGCGGACAGTTCCTCGTCATCTCCTGTTACGCCCTCCCAGCGCAGGTCGCGGATCCGCGCCTTGACACCAGCCTGGGTTACCTTGCCCTTCTCGTTTGTGGCGTCGGCCAGGGGGCCGTCCTCGCCGCTGTTCTCATCGATAAATGCCTCAAGCTCGCTTGCCGCGGCCTCCTGCGCGGCCTGCAAGCGTTCCAGCTCTTCTTTCTCCGCGGTGAAATAGCGTGTCGCCACCAGCGCGGGCGGGAGGAGATCCATCTTGTATTTTCTCTTCTCCACCGTCAGATCGGGCGTCTCCTTAATTACCTTCTCATCGCTGGATACTTTTTTCTTGGTGATAATCAGCCGCGGGCGGGCGGCGTCCACCCAGCCCTCGGCGGCGATCAGGTACATGTCGTCCTGCATCGTCTCGTCCCAATAGTCCAGCAGGCGTTGATAGACATCGTACTTATCGAGCAGAGGTAGATCGGCGAACTGTTTCAGCAGGTCATCAGCCAGCGTTTGAATGACCGCGCGGGGGCGGCAGCCTTCATCGAGGGCGTACAGGCGCGGGACGTGCGCGTCCCACCAACCGCGGAAGACTTCCTGCACGCGCATCGCGTAGGCGCGAAAGTCGGGGTTCTCCTCGATGACAGCCTTGACCCGACGGGGTTCGAGCCGCGCGGTTAGGTATCCGGGACGGTCGCCAGGGACGAAGAGCCCCTCGCGCAGGCTCGGGAAGACGTCCCAATAGGGCTGCAGGGCATCTACGTCGCGTTGGGGGATCCCGCCCCGCAGGTGGGCCTCCAGGTCGTGCAGATCTTCGGGCTCGGAGGAATCGATGTAGCGGGGTATGTTTAGGTTATAGTCGTTGGCCTCGATCTCGCTGAACGGAACCAGGCGCGAGTAACGGGGGATCTCCACCTGGCCGTTGAACACATCGACGATCTTGCGGATGTCCTGCTCGCGCAGGCGGTTCTTGTTCCCGTCCTTCCGGTAGCCCTTGCTGGCGTCGATCATGAAGATCCCCTTGCGGGTGAGGGCGTTCTCCTTGTCGATAACGATGACGCAGGCCGGGATGCCGGTGCCGTAGAACAGGTTCGGCGGGAGGCCGATGATCCCCTTGATGAGCCCGCGCCGCACCAGGTTGCGGCGGATGTCGGCCTCGGCGTTGCCGCGGAACAGCACACCGTGCGGCAGGATGACCGCTGCCTTGCCGGTGCTCTTAAGCGACTTAATCATGTGCAACAGGAAGGCGTAGTCGCCGTTTTTGGCGGGCGGGATCCCGTACTCGAAACGGCCGAATTCGTCGTGAGCAGGGTCGAGGCCGTTGGTCCAGTTCTTTTGAGAGAAGGGCGGATTAGCAACAGCAAAGTCGAATGTTTTCAACTCACCAGCGTTGTTTTTGAAATGAGGATCGGATAGCGTGTTGCCCCGCCAGAGATCAGCGTCTGGAAAGTCGTGCAAGAACATGTTCATCTTTGCCAATGCCCAGGTGGCGTTATCTATCTCTTGGCCATAGATAGCAAGTTTGGGCGTTGCTGCTGTGGTCGCGGCCTTGATCAGCAGCGAGCCCGAACCACAGGTGGGATCGTACACTGTGGGCAAGTGAAGATTAGCAGCCTGCTCGATGCCGATGACCTTGGCCATAACCCGAGAGACCTCGGCAGGGGTGTAGAACTGCCCTTTGCTCTTGCCGGACTCGACGGCGAAGTGGCGCATCAGGTACTCGTACGCATCGCCCAGGAGGTCGTCGCCCTCAGCGCGGTTGGCGCTGAAGTCCAACCCTTCGAAGATGCCAATTAGCTTACTCAGGCGATCGACCATCTCCTTACCCCGCCCCAGCTTGGTCTCGTCGTTGAAGTCGGCCTGGTCGATGACGCCCTTAAGATCGTTCGCTTCCGCAAGCTTGCTGATGATCTTGTTGATCTTGTCGCCGATCTCAGGATCGCCTTTGAGCTTGATCATGTCGCAGAAACTGCCGCCTGACGGGATTTCGATCAGCGCGTCCGGCTGTCCGCCGTACTTGTCCGAGACGTATTTGACGAACAGCAGGGTGAGGACGTAGTCCTTGTACTGCGATGCATCCATGCCACCGCGTAGCTGATCGCAGCTTTCCCACAGCGAACCGTAGAGATGGGACTTCTTAATTGCCATACGTGCTACGGCCTCCACTCTCTGTACGTTGTGTTGATCGTGCATAGATACTGTTAGAGACCTGCCATCCAGGAGGATCTTCTACAAAATTGCTACAATCGAAGTACAAGTTTTGCGCCATCGACCGCGCTTCCTCCTTTCTTTCACACTCCCTCGCGATTGCTCTGGGATTATACAGGATTTCCATTGCCAGTAAGAAAGGCACGGTTAGCGGGAGTGGCGGGAAAAGTAACCTCCATTTATGGTTGCTGCATGAATTTTAACGCCAAAGAAGGATCGACCTATGCCGCGAACCGGCAGCGATCATGAAGTAGGTATCTGTAACAGCAGGGCTCCCGTGTCTCGCCCGTGGGCATGAGCTCGACCACTTGATGATTGAATTTCGATGGACACGATGGTCGTATTTTCGGCATCTTGAACGCTCCTTTCCTAAGTCTTAACATGTCCACTGACCCCGAGCAACCCCAAGGACCGTTGCTCCGGGTCAATTTCCAACCGGTGTCAAGAGCAGTGAATTTTCGGGGGTGGGGATAATAGCCGGACAAGGGAAGACGTTAACGTTCCTCATCTATCTCGGGATAATCCTGTTCATCATTGTGTTCGGATTGTACGCCTCACGCTATGTGATTCACCGGCCATGGACGGCGCGCAATCGAGTTGTAACGGCGACGGTCGGCGACGTCTGTTACGTGGTTGGTGGGACAACCCCGGATGGCGAGCTTGTGCGGAGCATCCTCGCGGTCGACCCGGTGCGGAAGCGGGCTGGCATCGTTGGCCAACTTCCCACGCCGCGATTTGGGATTACTGCTGCCGAATGCGCCGGAGCGGTATTCGCCCTCGGCGGGGAAAACAAGACCGGCTACCTCGACGCGATTGTCCGATTCGATCTGAGGACGAAAAAAGCGGAGACAATCGGCGCCCTTCCGTCACCGCGCGCCTACGGCGGGGCGACGGCGGTTTCCGGGAAGATCTTTTACGTTGGCGGCTGGGACGGACACAAGCGGTTGGATGAGGTAGTCGAGATCAATCCTGCCACCGGAGAGGCGCGGGTTATTGGCCATCTTCCGTCACCGCGCGAGTTTCCGGCTGTTACCGCGTTCGACGGAAAGCTCTACGTGATCGGCGGAGAGGACAATTCTGGCAATCCAATCAATGCGATTGTGGAGATTGATCCCACCACTGGGAATGTCGTACAGACGGGGAAGCTTCCCAGCCCCGTCTCCCGCACCGCGGTGGTTAGCGCCAACGGAAAGATCTACACCTTCGGTGGCTGGAACGATGGGTTTACCTCCGCGATTACCATGATCGATCCAACTACGCTCAACGCAACGCAAATCGCCGTCCTGCCGGCCGCGGCAGCCGACCTCGGAGCCGCTGCCTGTGACGGGAACATCTATCTATTTGGCGGGATGGACCCGAAATTTCGTCAACAGATTAAAATCATCGAGTTCGATCCCTCCACCCACGAAACTGCGTTCCTTCATCTCCGCAACTTCCTGTGGTGGTGACTTTGTAAGATCCCTCCGCTGGATGCCCCACAGCTTGCTGTGGGGAGGAAAGCGGAGATTCGCTACCGACGAATCGGTTCGTTGTTTGTCCGGACTGCATGAAACCTGCGCCAGAGAGTGTTGGGCACCTCAGTAGAGTAGGACTCCACCGGGCAAGCAAGACCCGACGTTACGGGAAACAGCGGCTTACGTAGCGTTGCACCTTGTGTGCGACGTTGGTTTCCTGTGTCCGTGTGGTGATAGGGCGATACTTTAACCTTCACTATAAGGATTAACTCCGGTTAAACCTCTAATGCCCCGCAGCTTGCTGCGGGGTTATTTACTTCGGCTGCATAATTCTCACCATGTGCCACCAACGCTCCGGCTGAAGGCGGCGGTGTGTTGCTCAGAAG
>WFSM01000125.1 GCA_015485945.1 Candidatus Bipolaricaulota bacterium
ATCACGTCCTGATTCGCCCCCCGGGGTGGCATGGACGCGGCCATGGTGGCCGGTGGCAGCGGCCTCCCATCGCCTTATAGACGTTAGCGCAATCGATATTCCGTTGTAATCGCGACGATCCAGTGACGCAGTAAGACTGCCGAAATTGCCTAGTCCTGCGGAATAAATTTGCCCCGCCCTGGCTCTCCGCGGAAGGTTCCGTTTTCGACGATCACGGCGCCGCGGGAAATCGTGACTACCGGCCAGCCGGTGACCCGGCGCCCGGTGTACGGGTTGAAGTCGCAATTCATGTGCAGGCTCTCCGCAGTGATTGTCAGTTCTTTGTGGGGATCGAGAACAACGAGATCGGCGTCGGAGCCAATCGCGATCGCCCCTTTGCGCGGATAGATCCCGAGCGCCCGTGCCGGTCCGGAGCTCAGCAACTCCGCCAGCCGTTCGATCGTGATCCTGCCTGGCGCCACTCCGTTGGAATACATGAGCGGGAGCAACGTTTCCACCCCGGGAAGACCGTACGGCAAGTCGAGGAATGACCCGGTCCAGTGTTTCTGGGCGCGGGTGAATGGGCAGTGATCGGTGACGATTATGTTGATCGTTCCATCCGCAATCCCGTTCCACAGCGCGGCGTTGTCCGCCGTGGTCCGCAGCGGCGGCATCGCGGCGTAGAGATGCGCATCCTCACGGGCGTAAACACCCTCGTCCAGCAGCAGATAGTGGGGACACGTCTCAGCGATAAGGCGGGTTCCGGCGCGGCGGGCAGCGCGGGCCGCTTCCAGCCCGGGTGCGGATGAAATGTGTGCAATGCGCAGCGTCACACCGGTTCGCCGCGCGATCAGTCCAACGCGGGCGATCGCCTCTTCCTCGCAGATCGCGGGGCGGGAGTGGGGCAGCGCGGTCATCCCCAATTCTCCCTTCTTTTCCAACAGTGCGGTCAGCGCGTTGATGATCGCGTCGTTTTCGGAGTGCACCATCGCCCTGCCGCCAATGCGGGCGATCGCGGCAAACGCGGTGTACATGGCACCGTCATCCGTCATCCGCCCCGACCGCGAGTACGTTGTGTAGAATTTGAACGTGCGCACCCCGAGTTCAGCCGCGTGCGCGAAATCGGCGTTGTTTCCCGGCTGCCATCCCACCACTTCACCGTGCAACGTGTAGTCGATGACCGCCTTGGCCGCCGTTTTCCACCGTGCCTCGATCTCATCAGGCAAGTGCGTATCCGGCGATCCGACCGAAAAGTCGACGATCGTCGTCACTCCGCCGTGAGCGGCAGCGATCGTACCAGTGCGGAAGTCGTCGCTCGACCGGTCGCCGCGCACCGGAAGCTCCATGTGAACATGGGCGTCGATTGCGCCCGGGAGGACAACCATGCCGCTCGCATCGATCTCGCGTGACCCACGTATTTCGGTCCCGATAGCGACGATCTTGTCCCCGGCAATCCCGATGTCGGCCCGCACTGCGCCGCTCGGGACAACAATGGTTCCGCCGCGGATCGCCAGATCAACCACTTTTCAGCTCTTCCAAAAACCGGCCGAGCAGATCCCCGATCACCGTCCGCCGGTATTCCGCGCTCCCGCGGATGTCGTCGATCGGAGAGACCTCGGCGCTCGCGCTCTCCCGGGCACGGACAATCAGATCCGGGGTGAGCTGCGCACCGGTGAGAAGTCCCTCGGTGGTTCGCAGCCGGATCGGGGTGGAAGCGACCGATCCCGCGGCGATCCTGATCGCAGCGATCGTGTTATTCTCCACGCGGGCAATGGCACCGATGGACGCAATCGCGATCGTGAGTGCCTTGCGCTTACCCACTTTGTGAAAGAACGGCACGAACCCACGCGGCGGGATCGGGATCCACACCGTGGTTATCAGTTCACCGGGGGCAAGCGCGGTCTTTCCCGGCCCGCGGAAGAACTTTTCCACCGCCAATTGCCGTGTCCCGTCCGGGCCGACGATTTCCAGGCGGGCATCGCACACCAATAGCGGGATCGCACTGTCGGCGGCGGGAGAGGCGTTAACCAGGTTTCCGCCGAGCCCGGCACGATTTCGAATCTGCACCGACC
>WFSM01000126.1 GCA_015485945.1 Candidatus Bipolaricaulota bacterium
ATTTTGTACCTGTTCGGGATATAGGTTTCACCGTCGCGGTAAACCGGGTAAACTGTTCGGTTGACACAATAGACACAATATACGAAGGAAGGAGACCATCATGGGAGCGCAGGGAGTAACCCCACAGACCGAGGATTTCGCCCGTTGGTATACCGACATCGTGCGCATGGCCGATCTCGCTGACTACGCGCCGGTGCGCGGATGTATGATCATCAAACCCTATGGCTACGAGCTGTGGGAGAACATCAAAGCCGGGCTCGACCGGCGGTTCAAGGCGACTGGGCACAAAAACGCATACTTCCCGCTGTTCATTCCGATGAGCTTTATCCAGAAGGAGGCGGAGCATGTGGAGGGGTTCGCCCCCGAGCTCGCCGTTGTCACTCACGGCGGTGGCAAGGAGCTCGAAGAGCCACTTGTCGTGCGACCGACATCGGAAACGATCATCGGACACGCGTTCTCCCAGTGGATCAACTCCTATCGCGATCTTCCCCTTCTCATCAACCAATGGGCGAACGTAGTGCGCTGGGAGCTGCGGCCGCGTCTGTTCCTGCGCACGATGGAATTCCTGTGGCAGGAGGGGCACACCGCCCACGCCACCGCGGAAGAGGCGCAGGCCGAGACGATGCGCATGCTCGACATCTACACCGATTTTGCGGTCAACGATGCCGCAATCCCGGTCATCCCCGGCAGGAAGAGCGACCAGGAGAAATTCGCCGGCGCGGAGGCGTCGTACACGATCGAGGCGATGATGCGCAACAAATGGGCGTTGCAATCGGGTACCTCTCACTTCCTCGGGCAGAACTTCGCCCGGGCGTTCGATATCAAATACCTCGACGAGCGCAACGAGCTCCAGTACGCATGGACAACCTCGTGGGGGGTATCGACGCGCATGATCGGTGGAATCATCATGGCGCACGGGGATGACAAGGGGCTGCGCCTGCCGCCGCGGCTTGCTCCGATCCAGGTGGTGATCGTTCCTATTTGGAAGAAAGAGGATGAACGCAGTGTGGTAGCAGACGCTGTCGCGCGGGTCAGGGATGAACTCACCGCCGCTGGGGTACGGGTGCACGTCGATGACCGCGTCGGTATCACCCCGGGATTCAAGTTCAACGACTGGGAGATGCGGGGAGTGCCGCTGCGCATGGAAATTGGTCCGCGCGACGTTGCCGGGGGAACGGTCATGATCGCTCGGCGTGATATTCCCGGCAGGGACGGCAAATCATCCATCAGCCAAGGCGAGCTCGTCGCTGCCGTTACGCGCCTTCTTGACGATGTTCAGAATAGCCTCCTGCGGCAGGCGCGTGAGTTTCGCGACGCCAACCTGCACGAAGCGAGCTCTTATGACGAGCTGAAAGAAATCGTAACGGACGGCTGGGCGCTCATCCCACATTGCGGTGCGCCAGAGTGTGAAGCGAAGATCAAAGAAGATACCAAGGCAACATCGCGGTGCTTCCCGCTTGAGTTGAACAAAGAGCGGGACCTAACGGGTCTCCGCTGTGCGGTGTGCGGCAAACCCGCTCAGGGATACGCGTACTTCGCCCGCGCGTACTGAGGCGTCACACCAGAAGAGATGGGGGCCGTTTCTTGCAGTGGAACACTACACCATCCGCAGTGCCTCGGCGCGGGCAGCAGGGTCGGTGCGGAGGATGCCGCGGATCGCGGTGGTGACGAGCTTGCTCCCCGGTTTTTTTACCCCACGCAGGGTCATGCACAGGTGCTCGGCCTCCAGGCGAACGAGGACCCCGTACGGCTTGAGCTTTTCCATGAGGACATCGGCGAGTTGCGACGTCATCCGCTCCTGGAGCTGCGGCCGGCTGGCGGCGATCTCTACCGCCCGTGCCAACTTGCTTGCCCCGACGACCAGTCCACCCTTGGGGATGTACACGATCGACGCCGTGCCGACAAACGGAAGTAGATGGTGCTCGCACACCGAGTGAAACGGAATCCCGCGCAGGGCGATCATCTCGTCATAATCCGCATGGAAGAATGTGGTGAGCGCATCGCCCGGGTCCGCATCGATGTGGGCGAAAAAGTCGTCAGCGAACATCGCCGCCACTCGCTTGGGCGTATCGCGCAATCCCTCGTGCGTCAGATCGAGGCCGAGGCCCTCCATCATCATCCTGACGCCGTGTTCCACCGTGTCGCGGTCCATTTTCCCCTCCTTTATGATAGTCCGACGACCTTACCGTCGTCATCGAGGTCGATGTGCATGAACGCGGGCACCGACGGGAGCCCGGGCATCGTCCGCATTTCTCCGCACAGCGGATAGATGAACCCCGCCCCCACGCTCGCCCGCACCTCGCGCACCGGGAGGACAAACCCGGTGGGGACGCCCTTTAGGTTCGGATCGTGCGACAGCGACAGGTGTGTTTTCGCCATGCAGATCGGGAGATCACCGTAGCCGGAGCGTTCGTACGCCGCGATCTGCGCGTTCGCCTTGGGGGTGTAGTCGACCCCGGACGCCCCGTAGATCTTGGTGGCGATCGTCTCGATCTTCTGTTTGATCGGGACCTCGAGCGGGTAGAGGAACTTGAAGTCGGACGTGGCATTGCACGCGGCGACCACCGCCTCGGCAAGCTTACGCGCGCCGGCGCCCCCGCGCACGAAATGATCGCTTTCCACCGCGGCTACCGCTCCGGCGCGGATGGCGGCATTCTTGACGATCTCGATCTCGGCTGCGGTGTCGGTCGGGAACCGGTTGATCGCTACCACGATCGGGATCCCGAATGTGCGCGCGATCTCGATGTTCCGGATCAGATTCGCGCAGCCCCGCTCCACCAGCTCCCGGTTCTCCTGGGTGTACGCCGGATCGAGCGGGCGGCCGGCGACCACCTTTGGCCCGCCTCCGTGCATCTTGAGGGCACGGACTGTGGCCACCATGACGACCGCGTTTGGCACCAGACCGCTCGTACGGCATTTGATGTCGAAGAACTTCTCCATCCCGATGTCCGCCCCGAACCCGGATTCGGTGACCACATACTCCCCAAGCTTGAGCGCGATCCGGTCGGCGATGATCGACGAGTTGCCGTGGGCGATGTTGGCGAACGGCCCGGCGTGAACGAACGCGGGCTGTCCCTCCAGCGTCTGGAGGAGGTTTGGCTTGATCGTGTCGCGCATCAAGACCGCCGCCGCGCCGGCGACGCCGAGGTCCTCGGTCGTTATCGGCTGTTTATCGTAGCTATAGGCGACGACGATCCTGCCGATCCGCGTCCGCAGGTCGCCCAGGTCCTGCGCCAACGCGAGAATCGCCATCAGCTCCGAGGCAACGGTAATGTCGAACCCGGACTCGCGTGGGATCCCGTCCCATTTTCCTCCGAGGCCGACTACAATGTGGCGCAATGCGCGGTCGTTCACGTCGACAACCCGGTTCCAGGAGATCGTATCCGGGTCGATGTTGAGCCGCGGAAGCCC
>WFSM01000127.1 GCA_015485945.1 Candidatus Bipolaricaulota bacterium
GCGACGGTGTACTTGGCGGTGAGGGTGATCACATCGGCGAACGTGAGCGCCCCGAGCCACTCCGAGTTGTAGCGAACCTCAGTGCGATTGGGGTCGAGGATCTTGAACGCCTGCTCCTTGTACGTCGCCATGTTGCGTGCGATTTCATCAGCGCTCATCAGTGCCCGTGTGGAGGCGCGGCCGGACGGATCCCCGATCCGGCGCGTGAAATCTCCGACAACAAGAACTCCGGTGTGGCCGAGGTCCTGAAACTGGCGCATCTTGCGGAGCGGGACCGAGTGGCCCAATGTCAGATGGGGAGCGGATGGGTCGATTCCGAGCTTCACCCGCAGCGGTCGTCCTGACTCATCAGCATGCCGGAGTTTCGCGATCAATTCTTCCCGTGGGATCAGATCCGCGGCACCACGCGCGAGGTCGTCAACGATCTTTTCGTAGTCCATGTTACGTGCGCACGACCGACACGATACGGTCGTCCTCCTCAAGTTGGATCAGCCGCACCCCGCGGGCGTAGCGGCCGTAGGTGTTGATGTCCCCGGCGAGGATGCGGATCACCTTCTGCTCGGTGGTGATGATGATCTCGTCCTGGTCGGAAACGATCCCGATTGACACAAGCGGCCCGGAGTCACGGTCGAGCTTGATCCCGAGGACCCCCTTGCCGCCCCGGCCCTGCAACGGGAAATCGACGAGCGACACCCGCTTCCCGTAGCCGCGCTCGGTCACCATCAGGAGTTTCTTATCCATCGTGCTGTCCCGCTCGATCGGGGCCATTCCAATCACCCGATCCCCTTCTTCGAGCCGGATTCCGATTACCCCGCGCGACGGGCGCTTCGTCAAGCGCACCTCGGTCTCGCGGAACCGGATCGTCTTGCCGTGGTGGGTGGCGATGATCACCTCGCCGTCCCCGGTGGTAGCGGCGACATCGACGAGATGGTCGTCGTCATCAGCGTTCAACGCGATGATCCCGTTTACGTGCGAGTTGGCGTAATTGCGGAGGCGGTTGCGGTTGACGATTCCGTTCTCGGTCGCCATCAGGCAGTACCACCCCTCCACCTCGGAAAAGGCGGACACGGGAAGGATCGCCCGCACTGTCTCATCCTGGTCGAGTGCGATCAGACTGCGCAGATTTTTCCCCACCGAATCACGTTTGCCCGATGGGAACCGATATCCCTGTGTACGGTACACACGCCGGCGGTCGGTGAACAAGAGGATCTCGTCGCGTGCGTTTGCCAGCGCGCAGCAGGAGATGTAATCGTCATCCTTGGTGCGCTGGCCGATCACTCCCTTGCCGCCCCGGCCCTGGCTGCGAAATTCCTGTGCCCGCGGCGCGTTGGCGTAGCCGCGGCGCGTGACGGACACCATCAGATCGTAATCCGGGATCAGATTGATGAAGTCGACCTCGCCGTCCTCATCGGTGATCAGGGTGCGGCGCTCGTTGGCGTGCTTATCCGCCACCGCGCGCAGCTCGCGCTTGATCGTCTCATCGAGGAGCTCCTCGCTTCCGAGGATCTTTTCATATCCCCCGATTTCCTCCAGCTTTTCCTTGTACTCGGTGTCGATTTTATCCCGTTCCAGGCCGGTTAATTGTGACAGTCGCATCTTGAGGATGGCGTCGGTCTGCTCATCGGAGAGGTCGAGCTCCTCCTTCAGATGAGCGGCGGCGGTCGCGGAGTCTTTGGCCGCACGCAGCAGCTCGATCACGCGCTCGATGTTCGTCAGCGCTTTGATGTACCCGGCGAGGATGTGGGCGCGGGCGCGCGCCACCTTCAGGCGGTGTTCGGTGCGGCGGCGCACCACCTCGCGGCGGAAGTCGATGAACGAGTTCAAGATCTCCTTCAGGGACAGAGTGCGTGGGTTGCCGTCGAGGATGACGAGGAACACTGCGGCGAACGTACGCTCGAGCGGGGTGAACTTATACAGCCGGTTGAGGATGACGTTGGGGTTGGCGGAGCGTTTCAACTCGATGACGATCCGCAATCCGTCGCGATCCGACTCGTCACGTAAATCCGATATCCCCTCGATTTCACCAGCGTGGACTTTGGCCGCAATTGTCTCCACCAGGGATGATTTCCGTACCTGGTACGGGATCTCGGAGATGATAATCCGATCGTCTTCGATCGTCGCTTTCCCGCGGACGGTTATCTTTCCAGTTCCGGTGCGGTACATCTCTTCGATCCCAGTCCGCCCCATGATGATCCCGCCGGTGGGAAAATCGGGCCCGGGGATAAACTGCATCAGATCACGCACCGCTGCCTCGGGATGGTCCATCAGATAGATGATGCCATCGAGCAACTCGCCCAGGTTGTGGGGTGGGATCTGGGTCGTCATTCCGACCGAGATCCCCCACGCCCCGTTCATCAACAGGTTGGGGACCTTGGCCGGGAGGACGACTGGTTCTTTGAGAGAGTCGTCGAAGTTTGGTACCCACTCGACCGTTTCCTCGTCGAGCTCATCGAGAAACTCAGTCGCAATCGGGGTGAGGCGTGCCTCGGTGTAGCGCATCGCCGCCGGAACATCGCCGTCGATCGAGCCAAAGTTTCCCTGCCCGTCAACGAGCGGGTAGCGGTACGAGAACGGCTGTGCCATATTGACCATCGTGTCGTAGATCGCCGCGTCCCCGTGGGGATGGAACTTTCCCATCACTTCCCCCACAATACGGGCCGACTTCTTATGCGCCTTGCCCGGAGTGAGGCTGAGTTCGTGCATCCCATACAGAATCCGGCGTTGTACCGGCTTTAACCCATCACGCACGTCGGGAATCGCACGACCGCGGATCACGCTCATCGCGTAGTTGATGTACGACTGCTCCATCTCCTCTTCGATGAACGTCTTATCAATCCGTCCCATTAGTTACACTCCTATCAAAATCCAGAATACGTAAAGGATACCGAAATCACCGTAACCCCGCAAACACGGTCGTGGCGTGCATTCTAATTTTACTCGCGCTGGAGATAACGGCGCACCATGTGCGCATCAGAGATTATCGTTGGGGACAATCTCCTATAGTCTATCATTAGTGATAGCCATCGCCGCGTTGTTGTCATAAAGGACCTCCGCTGGATACCCCCCAGCTTGCTGCGGGGAGGAAAGTGGAGATTCGCTACCAGTGAAGCGGTTCGTTGTTTGTCTGGACCGCATAAACTCGGCGCCAGAGGACATCGGACGCAAAACCCGCCACTACGAAAAGCCCCGGCTATCGTAGCGTCGCACCTTGTGTGCGACGTTGGTTTTCACATGTGGCCGCAGGGCGATACAGCAAACTTCCCCATGAGGATCAACTCCGGTTGGACCTCTAATGCCCCCAGCTTGCTGCGGTGTTCTTTACTTAAGCGTGAGACGCATGATGAGCTTGGTTTGCGACGGATGCGCCTGTACCGTGAACCCCGCGCGTGCGAACATGCGGGGCAGGCCCATGTAGACTGACACGGGAGGAAGACGATTCGAGCGCGGAATTGTCGGGTAGGCCTCAACCACTTTGCCGCCGTGCGCTTTTACGTAATCGACCGCGCCGCGGATCAGCTCCTGTCCTATCCCCACCCCGCGATGTTGCTTCGCTACGTACAGGCAGACGATCGACCACACGGGGACGTCGTCCAACCGTTTCAGCACCGGTGAACGTTCGAGTGCTCCGTACCGCTCGCATGGCGCAACCGCGCACCATCCGACCGCTGCTTCGTCTAGATAGGCAAGGATTCCTGGAACCTCGCCCGCAGTGACGATCGCTTGCATCGCACGGCGGTTTCCTTCCCCCTGTTGTTCCTTGAACTGGCGCCGCGTCAACCGCCACCACATGCACCAGTAACCGCCGTATGCACCGTGTTCACCGAACAGTGCCTCGAAATCGGCCCACCGCTCCGGCGTAAGCGGGTGAAACGTGAGGCGAGTCCCAGTCCCATTATCGGCCGGCACTCATCCCCCCGTTTGCCACTGGCCATCGGTTAGCTGTGTTACCTTGAATCCCTGCGGCACAGCGTGCGCTCCTTCCCACACGACTTTGCGGAAGTCGTCGGGGTCGGTGTTCCCTTCGCTGTTGATTAGCAGCACTTGTGACTCCGGCCCCAGTCCCAGCCGGTCCCGGAGTGGCACCAGTTCCGGGCGCTGCATGATGAACGACAGTACTCCCAGCGTTACCGCCCCCGATTCTCCGGATACGATAAACGGGTCACCGGCAAGCGGCACCGCGTACATCCGCATCCCGCGCGCGGCGACAAAGTCGGGGCAGGAAACAAACACGTGTGCGCAGTCCCACAGGACATTCCACGCGATCGGGTTCGGACGACCGCATGCGAGGCCAGCCATGATTGTGGTTAAGTCGCCTTCGATCTGGTACGGCTTTCCGTCTCCAATCCGCGCCGATTCGAACAGACAGGCGGCGGTCGTCGGTTCGACGATGGTGACCAGCGGGGCGTCGGCGCCGAACAGGTTGCGATAGAACGCGACTCCAGCAGCGGACAGCGATCCCACGCCTGCCTGGAGGAAGACGTGTGTCGGCTTGATTATCCCCTGGGCCGCCAGTTGTTCCTGCGCTTCAGAGAACATGGTGGTGTAGCCCTGCATTATCCACACGGGGATGTCTTCGTATTTTTCCCACGCTGTGTCGGACACCACTTGCCAGCCGTGCGCACGGGCGTCGTTCTTGATCTGTTCGACGGCGGCATCGTAATTGCCGTCAATCACAACGACCTCGGCGCCGTACCCCTTGATGGCGTCGATCCGCGCTTGTGCCGTCCCGTTGGGAACGTAGATAATGGCACGATGTCCGAGCTTGCTCGCCGCCCACGCTACACCGCGGCCGTGGTTGCCGTCGGTGGCGGTGGCAAATGTGATCACCCCCAGCTTGGCACGTGCCTCCGGCGATGTAAGCGCGGCGAATGAGACATCGGAGGAGGACAATCCAAGTTTTTGGCGAAGTACGTTATAGATCGCAAATGACCCGCCTAATACCTTAAACGAGTTGAGAGCGAGCCGCTGCGACTCGTCCTTGACCCAAATGCCGCCGAGTCCAAGCATCGCTGCGAGACGGTCCAGGCCCTTCAGCGGGCTGATGCGGTATCCGGGAATCTGCGCATGAAACTTGCGCACAGTCTGCGGCACCCCGCGTAGAATTACGCGCTCGGCCCACTTACTGTGGGCGCACGACCATGCGCGGTGGTTGATTATCCAATTAATCGATTCCATTGGTTTCCCCTTTCGATTCTTTAATCGGGATGGTAGCTTCCCGGCGGTGGTGTTACAAATGCGGGTGCGGCAGGGTTGTCGCGGGCACGAAAATTCAACCGGATGGGATTATACTCTGATGGGTGTCATCGCCAATGGAGGAGCCGCATGAAAACCAAGCGACGTGATATCGACGTTCGTGCGTTCAATCGAATGGCGTGGGACAAGAACGTTGAAGCTGGCAATCCGTGGACCATTCCCGTGGATGCGGCTGTGATCGCCGCCGCCCGTCGCGGCGATTGGGAAATCATTCTCACCCCGACAAAACCGGTCCCCCCCGCGTGGTTCCCCGATCTTGCCGGATGCGATGTTCTATGCCTTGCTTCCGGCGGCGGGCAACAGGGCCCGATTCTCGCCGCCGCCGGTGCCAACGTGACGGTGTACGATAACTCACCGCGTCAGCTCGCGCAGGATCGCGCCGTTGCCGAACGCGAAAAACTCGACATCCGCACGGTCGAGGGTGACATGCGTGACCTATCGGTATTCGCCGCCGGGGCATTCGATCTCATCGTCCACCCGATTTCCAACTGTTTTGTCCCTGATGTCCGGCCGGTGTGGCGTGAGGCGTACCGGGTGCTACGCCGCGGCGGGGCGCTCCTGTCCGGATTCAACAATCCGGTCATATATTTATTCGATCCGGACAAGGAGAAGGCCGGCGTCCTGGAGGTGCGATTCTCCCTCCCCTATTCCGAACTGGAAACTATCAGCGAGGAGGAACGTGCGCGCCACTACGGCACGGACGCTCCGCTCGAATTCGGGCACACGCTACAAGACTTGATCGGCGGTCAAATCGACGCCGGGTTCGTTATCACTGGGTTTTACGAGGACACGTTCCCCGGCGAGCTGATTTCCGACTATTGCGACTCGTTTATCGCTACCCGTGCTGTGAAGCAGTGATTCGCATTTGTTTTGGCTGTGTAGGTCGGTTATACTGCCATCACTGGGTCAAACTGCGTTTCCATTACGTAGTGTGAGCAGACTTCAACCAATACCCGCCCATAAGGAGGAGGCGACTATGATGAATGATGTAGCTGAAAGTAGCGTTGTGGTTTCCTTCTATGGGGGATGTGAAGCGAATCCCACTGCGATCTAGATCGCTACTTAAGTAGATTCCATACGGTTTTATAACCGGATGTGTATTCACAGCCGTGTGCTGATCAACCCAACAACGCTTACCAATACAAGCCGGAGCGGATTACGTGTATTGCCGGTTCAAATGTAAATGAAGGAGTAATAATGGATATTGATATACTTGCAGGATTCACGCTGCGCCCAGCAACAATGGGCGATCTGGAACGAGTGGTGACCATGCTTAACGCGTGTTCAATGCATCTTCTCGGTGTGCAGCAACACGATGCTCACGAGCAGGAAGTAGACTGGAAAACACCGCTGTTCAACCTGGAAACGGACACCCGGGTTGTGCTTGTCCCGACGGGGGAGATTGTCGGGTATGCCGAAATATGGGATATCGATGAGCCCCATGTTCGTGTTTACAGTTACGGTAGGGTCCATCCCGACTATCGTGGTCGCGGAATCGGCACCGCTTTGGTGGCGTGGGAGGAGGAACGGGCGCGGATGGCAATTTCGGCGGCGCCGCCGGGAGCGCAGGTGTCGCTTGCGCAGAGTGTGAATTCGCAAGATGAAACTGCGCGCGCGTTGCTGCGTGCGAACGGTTTCGATGTTATCCACCACTTCTGGCGTATGGAGATCGCCCTCGATGGTAGTAGTACCCCCGCCCCGCAGTGGCCAGACGGCATAACGGTGCGTACGTTCGATCCCGCGCACGATCTGCGCGCGGTCGTTACCGCCTTTCGTGATGAGTTCAAGGATCACTGGGGGTTCATCGATATCCCGCTGGAACAGGAACTGAAGCAGTGGGAACACCGGATTACCGCGGATAAGAACTTCGATCCGACGCTGTGGTACTTAGCGTTGGATGGGGAGAAAATCGCGGCGATTGCGCTGTGTTGGCCGAAAGATCCGGAGGATTCCGCTATCGGCTGGGTGGATATCCTCGGTGTGGGGCGGCCATGGCGACGGCGCGGGCTGGCGACGGCATTGTTGCACCACGCGTTTGCTGAGTTTGCCCGCCGGGGAAAACACACGGTGCGGTTGGGAGTTGATGCCACCAGCTTGACCGGGGCCAATCGTGTTTACGAACGGGCGGGGATGCACCCGACGCAGCAGATGGACGCCTATGAAAAGGTGCTTCGTCCCGGCGTTGATCTCCGGCGGCAGACGCTCGACGACGACGCGCTGTGAAGGCGAGTCGGCGTGGCAGCGGGCTTCATCGGAAGTCTATTCGCGAACCGGGAACGCGGTGCGAACAACCGCACCGCGTCATCCCCGCCTGCCGTTGTGATTAATTACGGAAAGATGCCGCGATCGCGGTACACCTTGGTCAGCCGTGAGAACGCCACGATGTACGCGGCGGTGCGCCAGTCGGTGGCGAACTTCTGCGCCTGTTCCTGCACGCGGTCATACGCGGCGATCAATCGCTTGCGCAGTTTGGCGTCCACCTCTTCCAACTCCCAGAATTCGCTCCGCTTGTTCTGCAGCCACTCGAAATAGCTGACCATCACTCCGCCGGCGTTGCACAGCACGTCCGGGAGGAGATCAATTCCCTTCTCCTGCAAGATGCGGTCTCCATCGGGATTGGTCGGCCCGTTTGCCCCTTCGGCGACCAGGCGTACGGTGAGCAACGGCGCGGTCGCGGCGGTGATTTGGTTTTCCAATGCAGCCGGGATGAAGATATCGGCGTGGGTGCTCAGAAACGCGTGATGATCGATCGGCTCGGCGTCCGGATACCCCTGAATGCCGCGGTGGGCGCGCGCGTATTCTTCAAGAGCGGCGACATCAATTCCAGTTTGGTTTGCCACCGCACCAGTGGCGTCCTCGACGGCGACCAGCCGTGCGCCGTACCGGTGCAACAGCCGCGCCGCCCAGCCGCCGACGTTCCCAAACCCCTGCACAATGTACGTGGCGCTGGACAGATCAAATGAATGATCCTTGGCCCATTGCTCGATCAAAAACACGATCCCCTGCCCGGTCGCCTTGTTGCGTCCCAAGCTGCCACCGGATTCGATCGGCTTGCCGGTGACAACGTGGATGCACCGGTTGCGTTCCTGCGGTGACATGGTGGACAGGTACGTGTCGAGAACCCATGCCATGATCTGGGGATTGGTGTTCACGTCCGGCGCCGGAATGTCGTACTCCGGGCCGATGTTGTTTCCAAGCGCAAACGTGAACCGGCGCGTGATTCGCTCTAGTTCCCGGGGGGAGTATTTTGCGGGATCAATCTGAATTCCGCCCTTTGCGCCCCCGAACGGGATATCGACGATCGCCGACTTCCACGTCATCCACGTCGCGAGCGCCCGCACCTCGTGGATATTCACCGCCGGGTGGAATCGAAGCCCGCCCTTGAACGGTCCAAGGGCGTTGTTGTGCTGCACACGGTAGCCGGTGAACATCTCGATATCGCCGTTGTCCATCCGCACTGGAAAGTGAACGACGATCTCGTTTGTCGTTTGCGCGAGGATCTTGCGCACCGCGGGATCGAGGTTCATCAGATCGGCGGCCTTGTTGAACTGGTGTTGGACATTATCGTAAACGGTCGGTTTGGTGGTGTATTCCGGGGACATGAACCCTCCTTTGTCGCACGCGTAGCTTTTCTCACATCGTACCCGGGCACCAGCGCGGAGACAACTTTGCCCAGACCTAACGAGGTATGCAGTTGCGTAATTGCATCCGGGCGGGTATACTACATTAAAATTTCCGACAGCAATTCGTTCGCATTGTAGTTTCGAAAAACAAATTGCCAAACTTGAGACAGAGCTGAGAGTGCGACTTGGCTCACCGGAGCCAAGGAGTGTTTGTAGTGAGTTTTAATGAATTTCCGTTTGACCGGCGCATCCGCGCCGGGATCAGTAGTGTTAGGTACACAACCCCCACCCCGATTCAACAGCAGGCGATTCCACACGTGCTTGCCGGACGTGACGTTCTGGGAATCGCCCAGACCGGCACCGGCAAGACGGCAGCGTTCATTCTGCCGATTTTGCAGCACCTGCTCGCCGGGCCGCGGGGGCACGTGCGTGCCCTGATTATTGCCCCAACGCGCGAGCTTGCCGAGCAGATCAATCAGGTGGCAATTGCCCTCGGGAAGGATACCGGAGTGCGCACCATTTCCATCTACGGCGGTGTCAGCAAGCGACCGCAACTTGCGGCCCTGCGCCGCGGCGTGGAGATCGTGGTTGCCTGTCCAGGGCGCCTGCTCGATCACATGACCGCCGGCGCAATCGACCTGTCGCACGTGGAAGTGTTGGTCCTGGACGAAGCGGACCGCATGTGTGACATGGGGTTCCTCCCCGACATTCGCCGCATCATTAGGCGGCTACCCGTGGAACGCCAGACCCTGTTCTTCGCCGCTACGATGCCGGCGGAGATCCGCGCCCTCGCCGACAAAATTCTGCGCCACCCGGCTACGGTACAGATCGGGGCAATCGCTCCGGTAAACACGGTATCCCACGCGCTTTATCCCATCAGCAACGAGCGCAAAAAAGCGCTGCTCGCCGCGCTGCTTAATCGAACGGCGACTGGTCGCGTCCTCATATTTACGCGTACCAAGTACCGCGCCCGCAGCCTGGCACCGTACCTGAAGAAACAGGGCCGCCGCGTCGCCGCCCTACACGGTGACATGACGCAGAATCAGCGGCAGAAAGCGATTACTGGATTCCGGGACGGCCGCTATGACGTCCTCGTTGCCACCGACATTGCGGCGCGTGGAATTGACGTTACCGCCATCTCGCACGTAATCAACTACGATGTGCCGGACACCGTCGACGCCTACACTCACCGCATCGGCCGCACCGGCCGCGCTCATCACACCGGCGAGGCGTTCACATTGGTCACGTATGCCGACACGCTGATGATACGCAGTATCGAACGGGTGCTGGGAACTCCGATTGAGCGGCGGCGGTTGGATGGGTTTGACTACGGCGAGTCCGTGCCGGAGTACCAATTTGCTCAGCCGGCAGCGGCGCCGCGGCGAACCAGCAAGACGTATCGCCCGCGCGGCCGGTTACGTGGACGTGCTGCCAAGGCGACCTGGTAGTTTTTCACTTCTGCACTACATCGTTTTTGCCACATGACTGCTAGCCCCCGCTGGCTTCAGGCATTTTTGGGGATTCGTGCTCGTCGTGATCGTTCGCTTTAAGTCGGTGGGTTCATCGCCATTGTGACCATTTTGGGTAACTTGATGCCCGCTTGCAGTATGATTATCATATTATCAATCCCAAGGAGGGCCGATGCCGATAGTGAAGGTGATGCAACGGCGACAGGTCGTTATTCCCAAGGAGCTCTTCGATGCACTCAACCTCGAGGTGGGAGACTACCTCGAAGCTCGGTTGGAGGGCGATAGGCTGGTATACATCCCCAAAAGGCTCGTTGACCGCGATGAGTGGTACGCGTCGGAGACCGGCCAGAAATCCATTGCCAATGCGCTGGATGATATCAAACAGGGTAAAGGGAAAGAGTTCAACGACGTGGAAGCGCTGATCAAGGACCTTGACTCGTAGCGGAATGCGCTTCGTCCGTGCGCCGCAGTTCAAGCGAAGTTACAGAAAAGCTCCGCTTGATATCCAAGCGCGGACGAA
Organism: Candidatus Bipolaricaulota bacterium; assembly: GCA_015485945.1. Classification (GTDB taxonomy): domain Bacteria; phylum Bipolaricaulota; class Bipolaricaulia; order UBA7950; family UBA9294; genus S016-54. Next base: position 10,866 of record WFSM01000127.1, read on the forward strand.
AAAAGCACTTCGCCTCCTTGCCCGTGATTATCGTCACCCGTCCTTGCGTACGAAGATCGTCGACCCCAAACGCCGCATTTGGCAGGGCCGGATCAATGGGGGATGGCGGTTCTATTTTCAAATCGAACGGAGAACTTGCTACCTCCTCGACCTTGTTCGCCATCCCAAATGATCGTCATCGCCTGATTCAACACGGTTGGCACTGGTTTACTTCGGATTGTCATCGTTATTTTGGTGTCAGTTTACCTCTGCGCCACCGGGGGCAGATGGGTAATGAGTGCCACGCGTGACATCGCGTTGTGGAAGATCAGCCCAGCTGTATCTCCCCCAAATACTACTCCCTTGTGTACCTCGTCGAGCACGACAAGCGCGAGGTATTTGGGATCGTCTTTGGGGAAAAACCCGCAGAATAGCGATGTGTACTTGCCGGGCACGTATCCCTTGCCCGGGATCGCTTTCTGTGCCGTGCCCGTTTTCCCGGCGACGTCGAATCCAGGGATGTTCGCTTTGGTGGCAGTGCCCTTCTCAACCACCAGCCGCAGCAACGCGCGCATTGTGTCGCAGTTTTCCTGCGCGGCGACGCGACGGATGACGATCGGCTTTACTTCCGGGCCAGTTCCAATTTGCTCCACGATCTCGGGTTTGAGGAGCAGGCCGCCGTTTGCCACTGCCGCCATCGCACGTGCGAGTTGGATGCCGGTTACTCCCACCGATTGTCCGATTGACGTCTCAGCGAGCGCGAGCTTCGACCACTTGCTGACCGGGCGCAGGATGCCGTCGATCTCGCCGGGAAGCGTGATCCCCGTTCGCTTTCCGAACCCGAGGCTCACAAGAAACTGATACAGCCGGGCCTGGCCGAGCCGCTGCGTTACCCGAATCATTCCGGTATTGATCGAATCCTGGATGATTTCGGCAAACGATACCGAGCCGAATGTTTCATCTTCCGAATTATGGATGATGTGTCCAGCCACGTCGATCCCATCAGCGCCGTTAAACCGATCCGCGGGGGTTACCACTCCCGCCTGAAGCGCGGCCAGGCCCGCGAACGCTTTGAATGTTGATCCTGGTTCGAACATGAAGCTCACCGCCAGATTCTTCCGCTCTTCCGGGGTGGATTGATAGAACTTGTTCAAGTCGTAACGGCGGTTCTGCGCCATTGCCAGCACCGCGCCGGTGTGCGGATCGAGGACGATGATAAATCCGGCGTTGGCCTGGAAGTTGCTCACCCCGTGGCTGATCGCGTCCTCGCACACGTGTTGAATGACCGCGTCGAGCGTGAGATGGATGTCCTCCCCCGGTGTTCCCTTGTCCAGGGTCTCAGTGTCGTACGTGCGGCCGTCGGCACCGCGGACCACGTGCACAACCGTCGGTGTGCCGGACAGTTGTTTGTCGTAGTACAGTTCAATCCCTTCCAATCCGTGGCCGTCTGTGCCGACAAAACCGATCACGTTCGACGCCAGATCGCCCTGGGGGTAGCAGCGCTTCCAGGTATTGATGAAAATGAGGCCGTTCACGTCCGCCTGTTGCGCTTGTGCCTTTATCCACTTCGCTGTTTCCAGATCGACGCTGCGGTCGATCCACGTAAAGTAGCTGCGGCGGTAGACGAGGGCGGCGATGTCCGCACGCGGGCGGTGGAGCGCCTGGGATAGGATGGTGATCAGCGTCTCCGGCTTCGTCATGTCGAACGAGTCGACCGCGATCGCGGACGCCTTGACATCGAATGCGAGCGGAATGCCGTTGCGGTCGTAAATCGTGCCCCGGCGCGGGGCGATTTCAATCGTGCGCTCGTGCGTAGCCCGCGCCACCGCGAGCCAGTGATCGTGCTCCACCCCGTCCACCATCACCAGTCGGGCGATGATTAACAACGCTCCCACTGCCAGTGCAGCGAACAGGATTAAGGCACGGCGGTGATCATGATCCATTAGTGATCGTTATGTAGCGCACGACCTTGGGATCGGTCATGTGTAGTTGATTACGGGCGATTTGCTCGATCCGGTCGAGCGAAAACGCCTGATCCACCCGAAATTGCAGTTCGCGATTGACCGCGGTGATGGAACTAAGAGTGGCGTGGGCGCTCTGCTGCTGCGCGGTGAGGAACAGGATCGTCGTCCCCTGCCACAGGTAGAGAAAACACAGGAGAAACACGAGCGTGAACACGGCGGCGGTGATCACCGTCCGTGTGGCGACGGCTGAACGCGTCCGTCCGCGCGGCACCGCAGAATCGTAGCCCCCTGTCCTCTCCCGCATACTCATGTCAAAGTAAAGGTAAGGGTAAACGGGACACGGCGGCGGGACATTTGTCGGAGAAAAACGCGAACTCGATTACCGCGTACGTTGTTGCACCCGGTGGCGCCCGCGGTATTATCGAAGAAATCACGTGCATTGGGTAAGGAGAGATGATGAACGAGCAATTGACCACCAGCGACGAAAAATGCGTCAACGCGATTCGATTCTTGGCCGTCGACATGATCCAAACTGCCAACTCCGGCCATCCGGGGATGCCGCTCGGGGCGGCACCGATGGCGTACGTGCTGTGGGCGCGGCACCTGCGCCACGACCCACGTGTCCCCCACTGGATCGACCGCGACCGGTTCGTGCTGTCGGCCGGGCACGCATCGGCGCTCCTGTACGCACTGCTGCACCTGTCCGGGTACGACCTCCCGCTGGCGGAATTGCAGGCGTTTCGCCAGTGGGGAAGTGCTACTCCTGGGCATCCCGAGTTTGGGCGCACCCCGGGCGTGGAGGCGACCACCGGCCCGCTTGGACAGGGGATTTCCAACGCTGTTGGTATGGCGATCGCGGAAGCGCATCTCGCCGCCCGCTACAACCGGCCCGGGCACGCCGTCGTTGACCACTACACGTACGTGCTCGCATCGGACGGTGATCTGATGGAGGGCGTGGCGAGTGAGGCGTGTTCGCTCGCCGGTCACCTCCGGCTTGGCAAGCTGATTGTGCTGTACGATTCCAACCGCATCACCCTCGCGGGCTCAACCAACATCGACTTCTCCGAGGATGTCGAGGCGCGGTTCCGCGCGTACAGATGGCACACGCAGTACGTTGATGACGGAAACGATCTCGCCGCCATCGACGCCGCGATCACGGCGGCACAGGTGGAATCCGATCGGCCGTCGCTGATCCGGGTGCGAACGGTGATCGGATTCGGGGCGCCGCACAAGCAGGGGACGTACAAGGTGCACGGTGCCCCGCTTGGGGATGACGAGGTACGCGCGACCAAGGAAGCGCTTGGCTGGCCGACCGAACCGCTGTTTTACGTGCCCGATGATGTTCGCTCCCAATTCGAGGAGATCGCCACCGCCGGTGCCGACCGCAGGCGCGCGTGGGAATCGCGGTTCGCGGCGTACGCGGAGGCGTACCCCGACCTGGCCGCCGAGTTGTCGCGCCGGATCCGGGGTGACCTGCCGTCGGGATGGAACGGCAACCTGCCTGCGTTCTCCCCCGATCCCACCGGAATCGCCACCCGCAAGGCGGCGGGGGTGGTGATGCAGGCGCTCGCGGCGCATGTTCCCGAGATCGTTGGCGGTTCCGCCGATCTCGATCCATCCACCCATACCGCCCTCACCGGTGCGGGCGATTTTGAACCGGCCGCAACTTCCCCTGCCGATGTCCAGGGTGCAGTGGGGGGCACGTGGGGCTACTCCGGGCGCAACATCCACTTCGGTGTGCGCGAGCACGCGATGGGAGCGATCGCCAACGGTCTCGCGTACCACGGCGGGTTCATCCCGTTCACGGCCACGTTCACCGTGTTCTCCGACTACATGCGCCCTCCGATTCGCATCGCGGCGATGAGCGGCCTGCGCACGATATTCGTGTTCACGCACGATTCGATCGCGGTGGGAGAGGACGGCCCCACCCACCAGCCGGTGGAACAGGTGACGAGCCTGCGGTTGATCCCCGGCATCACCGTGATCAGGCCGGCGGACGCCACCGAGACGCGAGTGGCGTGGGAGGTGGCGGTCGAAAATGCATCCGGGCCAACTGTGCTTGTGTTCACGCGCCAGAACGTCCCCGTGCTCGACCGCGCTGTGGTTGCCCCGGCGGACGGGCTAAAGCGTGGCGGGTACGTGCTGTGGGAATCGGGCGATCCCGGGGTAATTCTGATCGGGACGGGTTCCGAGGTGCAGCTTGCTCTCGGCGCCGCCCAGGTATTGGTAGAAGACGGGGTCGGGGTGCGTGTCGTGTCCATGCCGAGCTGGGAGCTATTCGACCGCCAGCCCAAAGAGTACCGCGATTCGATCTTGCCGCCGGCAATCACGGCGCGGGTGGCGGTTGAGGCGGGGACGACCCGCGGCTGGGAACACTACGTCGGCACAGCCGGGGAGATCGTGGGAGTCGATCGGTTCGGTGCGAGCGCACCCGGCGCCGTCGTGTTGGAGAAATACGGGATCACGGTCGATCACGTCGTCGCGGCGGCAAAGCGGGTGTTGGCACGCGGTCAGTAGGTTGGGATCTCATCCAATTTTCCCTGGCGCAGGAGCGCGATCAGTGAATCGACCGCCGCTGCCACTGGCGCGGACAACCCGGTGCCGAGGGACAGGTCGTGCGGCTCCACTCCGATGATGACTACTTGCCCCGTCGTGTCCGCAAGCTGGGCGATCAAAAACGATAACGGCAGGCC
>WFSM01000128.1 GCA_015485945.1 Candidatus Bipolaricaulota bacterium
GTGGTGATCGACCTCGACAAGACCCTCCTCGGGGCGCGGGGGCGGAACGATCGCGTCATCGACCGGGTGCGGGTGGCGGCGATGCAGGACACCCTCGCCGGTATCCTCGGGGACGACTTCTCCGCCGCGGCGTTCGCCGCCGACTACTCCGCCCTAAACCGGCCGGAGTACCATCCGTTCACCACCGACAACCAGGACTACCTCGCCTACATCTGCCTCGTCCTCGGGGCGGGGATCATCGCCCGGGACGAGCTGACCGCGGCGGTGCGGGCGGGGAGGATGCGTGGGATCACGGACCTTGTCGGGTACGTGAACGCGCACGCCGGGAAGCTCCCCGCGGAAGTGCGAGCGGTGCACGACCAGGTATCCGCGGCGATCGCCCGCGGCGATCCCACCCCGTTTACGGAGTTTCGTCGCGCCGAGTTCCGCGCCACCATCGCGCGCATGGGTCGGATGGACTACTCTGCATCCGCCGAAGAACTGCTGAGGGAGGAGATCGTGATCACCCACGAGGTCATGTCCGCGGCGGCCCGCTGGCGCGACCGGGGTGCGCTCCTGTTCGGCCTGTCGGACAAACCGGATGAGGCGTCCATGCCAGAAGAGGGGTGCAGCGATCCCCCGGTGCACTGGGCCGTCACTCATGTGGTAGGAGGTCAGCGATGACGGATAATGTTTGGTTGCAATGTATCCGGTGCGGTGAGCGCTACCCGATCACCGAGGTGGTCTACCGTTGCGATAGCTGCGGCGGGCTGGTCGATGTGGAACATGACCTCGCCCCGCTCCGGTCCCGCTCCGGCGCGGAGTGGCGGGAGCTGTTCGACTTCCGGATGCGGTCATCCGAATGGCCGTACTCAAGCGGGGTGTGGGGGAAGCAGGAGTGGGTAGCGCCCCACATCGCGCGCGGGAACATCGTCTCCCTCGGAGAGGGCTACACCTCACTGTTGCACGCGCCGCGGCTCGGACAGCAGCTCGGAATTCCCGATCTGTGGATCAAGCAGTGCGGAATCAGCCAGACCGGGTCGTTCAAGGACCTGGGGATGACCGTCCTCGTCTCGCACGTGAATCAGCTGATCTCCCACGGGGTTAAGATCCGCGCGGTGGCGTGCGCATCGAGCGGGGACACCTCGGCCGCGCTCGCCGCCTACGCCGCCGCCGCCGGGATTCCGGCGATCGTGTTCCTGCCGCGGGGCAAGGTCTCCACCGCCCAGCTCGCCCAGCCGATCGCGCACGGGGCGCTCGTCCTCGCGCTCGACACCGACTTCGACGGGTGCATGCGGATCGTGCAGGAGATCACCGCTGACGAGGAGATCTACCTCGCCAACTCGATGAACCCGCTGCGCATCGAGGGACAGAAGACGGTGGGGATCGAGATCGTCCAGCAGCTCGGCTGGGAGGTGCCCGATTGGATCGTCATCCCCGCCGGGAACCTGGGGAACATCAGCGCGCTCGGGCGCGGGCTTCTGATGATGCGGGACCTCGGGCTGATCGACCGCCTCCCCCGCCTCGCCGCCGCCCAGGCGGAGCGGGCCAATCCGCTCTACCTCAGCTACCGCACCGGGTTCAGGGACTATCGCCCGGTCACCGCCCGGCCGACGCTGGCATCCGCGATCCGGATTGGGGCCCCGGTTAGCTACGAGCGGGCGGTGAAGACGCTTTCCGCGTTTGACGGGACTGTCGAACAGGCGAGCGAGGACGAGCTGGCAAACGCGGCCGCGCTCGCTGATCGCGCCGGGTTGTACACGTGCCCGCAGACTGGGACCGCGCTCGCCGCCGCGGCCAAGCTGGCAGCAACCGGGACGATCGCGCCGGACCAGCGCGTCGTCGTGATCTCCACCGCACACGGGCTCAAGTTCACCGATTTCAAGGTCGGCTATCACCGGAACGCCCTTGAGGACGTCACCGCGCGTCATTCCAATCCCCTGGTTGAGCTCCCGGCGGACGTCGCCGCCGTGCGGCGGGCAATTCAAGATCGATTGGGGTAGAAGCGGGATCCACTCCTCTGAACAGCGGATGATTTTACCGGTCTTGTGTCCTTGTTTGTCGTAACCCATTTGCCATATGATGGGGTACAAGGAGGTGTAACCGATGACTGAACCGGTAAAGGTAGCAATCGAGTATCCCGAACAGTTGTCCCGCGGCAAGGTATTGCTCAAGGTGTTGTTCGGGTGGCTGTACGTGGGGATCCCGCACGGGATAATACTGTGGTTGTACGGCATCACCGTGTGGGTGGTAATCTTTTTTGCGTTCTGGGCCGTCCTGTTCACCGGACGCTATCCCCGCGGCATGTTCGACTTTGTGGTGCGGTATATCCGCTGGCAGACGCGGGTGTCGGTGTACTGGATGTATCTGTTACGCGATGAGTACCCTCCGTTCAATGGCGATGAGCAAATCCCGTCCGAATTTGAGGTCCAGGGACCGCCACCGCCGCCCCCGGGGGAGACCGATACGGGGCAACAGCCGGGGTAGATGAACTTATACCAGCGTCCGGATGACGAGGAGACAGAGCTTGTGCCCCAGTTGCAGGATCGATCACCGCTCCCGGTACGGTGGCGATTACTGGCGCCGCTGATCGCGCTGGCGGGTGGGTTGTTCGGCATCATTGGGGCGATCTACACCGAAGCGCTGCACGGTTCGCTCCTGGTGGCGTTCGTTGCCGCTCCGATAATCGAAGAGGCGGTGAAGCCGTCCGGGGTTTATTTCATCCTGTTCAAATGGCCAGCGGTGTTGCGCAGTCGGGTGTATACCGCGTTTCTATCCGGGTTGGGCGGCGTTGCGTTCGCCTTCATCGAAGATCTTGTGTACCTGCACGTTTACTTTCCTACTCACAGTCCGCAGTTGGCGCTGTGGCGCTACACCGTGTGCGTTGCCCTTCATGGCACCGCCAGCTTTATCGCCGGATTCGGGATCAACAAGAAGTTGGTGGCGGCCGTACGTGGGGACATCAGGTTCCTCGCGTTCGACAAGCGGTACTTTATCGCGGCGATGGTCATCCATAGCCTGTATAACATACTTATTACTGTTTTTGCAGGCAAGCTGGGACTGTCCCGGTAGGGCTCCGGCTGTAGATAAAAGGGTTGTTGCTTGTCCTCTTTTTGGGTATAAGATAAAGTATAGCTTAACAAATAGCAAGGTCGAGGAGGTGAAAAAACTACGGTAGCGGGTGATTCTCAACAACAATTATTAAGGAGGTAAGTTTGAAAAGATCAGTGATTCTTTTGCTAATGGTGTTAGGGTTGGTAGCAATTCTTGTTACTGGTTGTACATCGCTTTTCGCCCCCAAGAGCAATTTGTCGACTTCAATGGCGGCAAATTCAGCAGGAAAGCAGTATCTTGTTGTATTCCACAGCGATAAACTTTCTGCCGGCGTCGATCAGCAGGTGGACCACGCTGGGGCAACGGTCAAATATAAACTGGGGAAGGTAGGGATAGTTGTCGTTACAGCAACGGATCCGGCGTTTGTAACCAACATGGAAGCGGTACCCGGCGTGGCGTACGTTCTTCCCGATGTGAAGTTTGATTGGGTTCCGGCTCCGAAATACGTGAAGACAGTCACGTTCGATCAAGCGAAATCCGTTACCGCCGAAGCAACAACCGCGAGCATTGGCGACGATGAGCCGTTCTTTTCGTTGTATCAATGGAGCATGGAAGCGGTCGACGCCCCTGGTGCATGGAACGCCGGCTATACCGGTGCCGGTGTACGCGTGGCGGTTCTCGACTCCGGGATTGATGCGTCTCATCCCGACCTTGCTCCCAACCTGAACGTTGCGCTTTCCAAATCGTTTGTTCCCTATGAGCCGTACATTAACGATGACTTCGGGCACGGAACGCATGTGGCTGGGATTATCGCTGCGGCGCACAACCACTTCGGATCGATTGGGGTCGCTCCCAACGCCGAATTGGTAGCAGTTAAGGTGCTTGATCACACGGGCAGTGGTGACTTCAGTTGGCTGCTCGAAGGCCTTCTCTACGCGAACTCGATCGGGGCGAAGGTAGTCAACATGAGCCTCGGCGCGTACCTGCCGCGGTCCGGATTTACTCTTCCCGACGGGACGAAGGTGGGGGCAAACGAGGTCGCTGCGCTTACCACAGTTCTTACTCGTGTGATCAACTACGTGTGGAGCAATGGGACGTTTGTGGTGGCAGCAGCAGGGAATGATTCCGCTGACTTGAACGGCGATGCAAGTTGGATATCGATTCCGGCTCAATCGGGACGGACGGTTGCCATCTCCGCCACCGGTCCGCTTGGGTGGTGGAACGATCACAGCGTGAGCCTGTACACTCCAGCGTTCTACACCGACTACGGCACCGGGGTCGATTTTGCCGCTCCGGGTGGGAACGTCGATTTCTCCCTGTATCCGAACGGCCCATGGTGGTATGACATGGTGTTCAGTACCTATCCCGGTGGCTGGGCGTGGATGGCAGGGACGAGCATGGCGAGCCCACATGTGGCCGGCGTGGCAGCATTGATTCTGCAAGCACATCCAGGTGCGTCACCCAGTCAGGTGGAGGCTATCCTTCGTAACAGTGCCAATGACCTTGGCAAACCGGGGCGTGACCAGTGGTACGGCCTTGGAGAAGTGGATGCGGCGAACGCCGTAAAGTAACCTAACGGAGGCGATTACGCCGGGTGGGGGCGACGATCCCTGCCCGGCGATTTTTATTTTTGGGATCGGTTCTCCTTACGAAAGCAGCGTGAGCAACACTCCCATGGTGGCGATGTTTCCCACGGTTGTCAGGAGGACGACAGACGACACGAGCGCGGGGCGGCGATTGTACTGCAGCGCCAGGATGAGGGAATTCACCGCGCTCGGGGTGCTCCCTTCAATGATTAATACCGCGCGTAACAGTCCGTGGATTCCCAAAACGGCGGTCAATCCCCACGCGATGAGCGGAGCGATGATTAGCTTGGCGGCGGACAGCGGGATTGCCTCGCGGATAACGCCGCGCAACCGTACTTGCGCCAGTTGCACGCCGAGGAGCAACAGCTGCATCGGGATCGCCGCCTGGGAGAGCAACTCGATCGGGCGGTCGATCGGAATGGGCAGCGTTGTTCCGGTGGTGCGGAGAATGAGGGCGAGCGCGAACGCGTAGATCCACGGGACCTTGAGCAAATTGAGGGGGAGACGCCACCAGCCGCTGTCCTTGTCCCATGCTGCTGTTCCCACCCCGAACGTGATCTGA
>WFSM01000129.1 GCA_015485945.1 Candidatus Bipolaricaulota bacterium
AGATTTATAACCGTAAATATGCATAATGGGCTCCGGACAAGGGCCGATGTAACCAAGGAATTTAGGTGCAGAATCTGCTTTGATGTAGATCTGATTACGAGATGGCTGAAGTGTGACTTCAAAACCTCTCGCGGTAAGCTGAGTCATTAGCCGTTGGGTCGAACCCCGATCGAAAGCACAGGTATAGAGCACGATCGTTGGGCGTTGGTGTTTGCTTTTGGTAAGACGTCCGTCTCCTATGTACCACTGCCGAACTTTGATCGGGTCGAGGGTCAGATCGGAGGGGACGATTTTTTTGCCTCCGCCTGGATAAAAGCGTTTCCGGAATTCAAGGAGTTCAGGATAGGCTAGGGAATGATATTGGTAGGTAATGCTCGCATGTTCCGTGCCCAGATAGTTGACTGCTTTACGAATCTTTCCTGATTGCTCCATCCCTTGTCCCTTGAACTCTTTAGAGAGCCAAAGGACATAATCTTTGTACTTAGATCCATGGGAATAGAAGGCTGACCGCCCACTGGCTCGGATGATAGAGCCGTCTCCGAGCAATTCCCCCTCGATCATCGATCGGAGATATGGTGAGATCTTTAAGTAGTTACGATGTGTCAGGAAGTAGCTTTCATCGGGAGATCGGAGCTCTATCCTATGACGTAGTAACCATCTGCGGATTGTTCCTGGGGTGACCCCCAGCTCATCAGCAATTTGGTAGGTAGACTTACCTTCCCTCGTATACTGCTGTTCAAGCCACTTTTTGTCCTTGTACGGAGCTTGGTTTCGCTCATGCCGAAGAGTCGTAGCTTCCGAAAGCGACCGCGCCTTTATGCCGTACTTGGAACGCCAGTACTGCACGTTCCGCCGGTTTACACCTAGCTCGGTTGCAACTTGTTCGTCGGACATTCCCCGTATCTCGCAGAGTTCGCGCAGTGTTATCTCGTTCCTGTACGGCGCGTTCTCTCGGTCTTTATGACCAGCGTACGTTTCGCCTTTGATCGGAATGTTATGCTTGTGGAACCAGTACTGAATGGTAGCAGGATTTTTCCCTTGTTGGCGGGCTATTTCACTCAGAGACTTTTTTTCTTCATAGTGCTGGTGGTACAGCCATTCTGGGTCTTGATACGGTTCTGGCTTCGCCTTAGTGGAGATTCCGAAACGGTTAAGCCAATCACTTATCACTTTGTTCGTAGTGCCTAGTTTAAGGGCAATTTCGTATGTATTGTGCCCTTTCTGCTGATACTCTTCCTCCAGCCAGCATTTGGCCATATAACGCTCCCGCAGTTCTAGGCCTAGCTGAAGTACACGTTGTGCAAGCCCTTCCAAATCAACTTTGTAGATTTGGGCTATTTCTAAGAGGGTTCGCCCTTCTCTTACGTAAAGTCGCTGCAGCGGATCCTCAGGGAAGGTTGAGGATTTAAGCTGCCGTTCTATACCATATTTCTTTAAACGGCGTTCAACGGTGCGACGATTTACTCCTGCAGCCTCAGCGATTTCCTGAGGCTGCAGCAGCTCAACGAGGTACTTTCGTCGCAGCCATTCGATATCTATCTCTTTCTTTTTCGTAGTTGAACTCACCTCTAACAGCGAACGACACGGAACTTGGACTCGCTTGGTGAACTCTTATGGATACTTTTCCTTCCCCATCTCCTTCCGCACATGCGGGATCAGGCCGCCGTCCTCGAGGATGGCGAGGACCTCCGGAGGCAGGGCGGGAAAGTGATATTCATTACCTTTGTGGATCACAATCCCGTTCTCGAAGTCAATTTTGACGGTATCGCCCTTCGCGATTCCATCAATCCCCTCTTTTAATTCGATCACGGGAAGGCCGTTGTTGATCGCGTTGCGGAAGAAGATGCGCGCGAACGATTTCGCAATCACCGCTGCCACCCCGGCCGCCTTTAGGCAGGTTGCTGCCTGCTCGCGCGATGAGCCACAGCCGAAGTTCGCCCCGGCGACGATTACATCACCTTCTTGCACTTCTTTGGCAAAGTCGGGATCGAGGTCTTCCAGCGCATGTTGTGCCATCTCCTCCGCGGTGAGCGGCTGGTACGTGTACTTTCCCGGGAAGATCACGTCGGTATTGACGTCGTCACCATATCTCCAGACGCGCCCTTCGATCATTCCGCACCTCCTTCGAATACATCGCGCGGATCGGTGATCACGCCGGTCAGGGCCGACGCGGCGACCGTCGCTGGGGATGCCAGGTAGATCTCAGCATCGCGCGAGCCCATCCTTCCTTTGAAGTTGCGGTTCGCGGTTGATAGACAGACTTCGCCCGGAGCGAGCACTCCTTCATGCACACCGAGGCACGGGCCACACCCGGGATTTAGCACCATCGCGCCCGCGCGGACGAACGTGTCGATCAGACCCTCGGACAATGCATCGAGCAATACTTCCCGCGATGCCGGCAGGACAAGCATCCGCACCCCGGTAGCGATCTTCTTACCAGCGATTATCCGCGCGGCAAGGCGGAGATCCTCCAGCCTTCCGTTGGTACACGTGCCGAGCAGAACCTGGTCGATCTTCGTCCCCGCCACCTCTTCCACCGGGGCGACGTTGTCCACAGTGTGGGGCTTCGCTACCTGAGGGATCAAATCGGAGGCATCGAATTCGAGGACCTTCTCGTAGGATGCGTCCGAATCGGGATAAACCGGGTAGTACTTGCGCACGGCACGGCCTTCGAGAAATCTAAATGTTTTATCGTCTGGAGCAATGTAGCCGTTTTTCGCCCCCATCTCAATCGCCATGTTGGAGAGGACCATGCGCGCCGCCTGTGACATCTCCGTAATCGCCGCACCGGTGAACTCGACCGAGCGGTAGAGAGCGCCGTCGGCACCGATATCGCCGATAATCTTGAGGATCAAATCCTTGGAGGTGAGCGGTGCTCGCAGCCTCCCATGGACAACGATCTTGAAAGTCGATGGCACCTTGAGCCAAATCTTGGATGTCGCGTACAGCACCGCCATCTCCGAGCGGCCGATCCCGGCGGAGAACGCGCCGAACGCGCCGTAGGTCGTCGTGTGGGAGTCGGAGCCGAGGATCAGCGTCCCGGGGAGGGCGAACCCCTTTTCCGGCAGGACTTGGTGGCAGATCCCGACCCCGCCATCGTAGAAGTGGACGATCCCTTGCTGCGCCACGAATTGGCGGATCTCCTTGTGCCCAAGGGCATACTTTTCGGTGGAAGGCGGTACGGTATGATCGAGCACGATCACGAACCGCTCCGGGTCTTTCACCCGCTCAACGCCGATCTTTCCGAAGATCTTGCTGATTGCGGCGGTGTTGTCGTGCGACATGCAGAAATCAGGGGTGACAGTGACAATCTGCCCTGGCTCGACGTGATCCAACCCCGCCTTCTGCGCCAATATCTTCTCCGCAAATGTCATTCCCATCCCGATCACCCCGCGATCGTGTCGAAGTTCATGAAGTCAGCGAGGTGCACGACCACCGCCTCGGGCGTGCGCGGATACGGGTCGCCCTCTTTAGAGTGGGTCCCGATGATGTGCTGCACCGCCGGTGGGATCCCGTGCTCATCCGCCAGCGCCACCCCGGAGAACGGGTGCCGGACGAGCTTCCCGGCCGCGCTTTTGCGGAACGTACCGTCCACCTCTTCCATCTCGAGCAGCTTTCCCACGTCATGCAGGAGTGCGCCGGCGAGGAGGACGTCGCGGTCGAGGGAGAGCTTTCCCTGATAGATCTCCGCGAACGTCTCGGCTGCAGCGAGGCATATCCGCGTCACGCTCCTGACGTGCTGGGCAAAGCTGATATCGACTACTTTCGCCAAAGTAAACGGCATGCGGGTGATGTCATCCGGGGTCCATTCCCCGCGCCGCAGCCCGTCGGCCCACGTGGCGATTACCTTGTTGCGCAAGCTTGTGTCCTCGATCCAATCAATCTCCGGGAGAATTCGCCTGATTTCGTCGTTCACTTCCATCCCACCACCTTTCTGACTGTGTCGATTATTGTCCCGTCACGCCACTCGATGAGTGCGATTACTTCGTCCCCAAACACCGGTTTGCGCGGCGGGCGCGTAAGCCGATCGGCCTCGGCTTTGATGTCGGCGAGAGGACGCACGGGAAGTCCGGCACGAACGAACCGGTCGTTGAGATCTTGCCGGCGCGGGTTTACCGCAATCCCCCGCTCGGTGACAATCGCGTCGATCACCTCGCCGGGTGTGGTCACCGTGGTCACGCGGTCAACGATCACCGGGAGCCTCCCGCGCAGCGTCGGCACGGTGATTAAAGTGAGCTTTGCTCCCGCCGCCACTTCTTGGTGCCCGCCGATTCCGTGGAGAAGCTGGCCGTCGGAGTGAGTGTTTACGTTCACGTTGAAGTCAAGATCGACCTCGGTTGCCCCGAGGAACGCAGCATCGAGCATGTACGTTGAGCAGCCGCGTGAATCGTAGTTCGCGTAGTGCCCTGGGTCAATGAGAACATGGGTTTCGTCGTCCCGCAGTGATGCGATTGCATCGAGATCAAACGCCTGGCCGTCAAGGAGCACGTGTACGAGTCCGCGATGGAGGATGTCGACGAGAAGCCGCGTCCCGCCGCCCATGGCGAAGCTGCCCACGATCCCGGCTTTTTCCATCTCTTCGCCGACGAACTTCGTCGTCGCAAGGGAGATCCCGCCCGCCCCGCCTTGAAAGCTGAATCCGTCTTTCAAGTACCCGGATGCCTTCACCGCCGCCGCGGCGAGGCGCGCGATTTTAAGACGGGTGGGCGAACGGGTGATCTTAAGCGTTCCGGAAGCGATGCTGCCGGGGTCACCGATCTCATCGACCACGACCACGTAGTCAGTCCAACCCTGCTGAATCTCAAACGGATACACTGGATAGGGCTGGAGGTCGTTTGTCACCACCACCGTCTTGTCGGCGTACTGAGCGTCGACTGCGGAGAAAGCGATCGGGCCACACGGCGTTCTCCCCTTGATCCCAGTCGCGTTCCCATACGGATCGGCCTGTGGGGCGGCGACAAACGCAACATTAATGTGGACATCACCCGCCTCGACCGCCCGCCACCGTCCGCCGTGCGAGCGCAGGACCGCCGGAGCCTTCAGTTTTCCACCCTGGGAAACGAACGCCCCCACTGGCCCGTTCATCGACCCTTCGATCCGCGCCACAACACCGGATTTGATATGTTCAATCAGCGGCGCGTGCACCGGGAACAGGGCAGTCGGGAACAGGCGCAGGTCGTTGATCCCCATGCGGGCACACGCATCGACGACGGTGTTCACAAGGTAGTCGCCATTGCGAAACGAATGGTGAAACGAGATCGTCATCCCGGATTCGAGTCCAGTCGCCTCGATCGCCGCCTCGATCGATTTCAACACCTTGGTTTCCCCCAGCTTCACCGTCTTCTGCGGACGGGCAGCCTTACGGCCGGTTGGAGTCGTACCAAACGCGCCTTGGAACGGACGCAGGGTCCGATCCCCGATCTGTTCCGGTATATCACGGTCGAGCGCGTTTTTCATCCGAGTTCCTCCTTAATTCGTTCAGCGAGCTGGAGTGTTCGTTGCGCCCGGACGAGCACCGGCTTATCGATCATCTTCCCCCCGATCGCGATCGCGCCGATTCCGCGCTCCTCCGCGTCTTTTGCCGCGGCGACGATTTTTACCGCCTCCGCAATCTCCTCCGCAGTCGGGGCGAAGATACGATGGATCGGCCCGATCTGGCGAGGATTGATTACCCCTTTGCCCACAAACCCGAGATCGCGGATATGCTCCGTCTCCGCGATTAGTCCGGCCTCATCTTCGAGGTTCGCATACACCGTGTCCGATGCCTGGATCTCTGCTGCCGCCGCTGCCGCTACAATCCGTGACCGCGGGTAAAGGAGCGCGTCGCGCGTTCGCCGTGCCCCGATATCCCGGGTGTAGTCCTCGGCCCCAAACGCGATCACCGCCACGCGCGGGTCAGCGGCCGCGATCTCGGCAGCATGAAGGACGCCGTTACTGGTCTCGATGATCGCCATAATCCAGGTTGTGCCAGGGTTGTATCCGTAAGCGGCCTCGATCCGTGCCAGTTCGGCCGCCAGCGCAGTTACGTCCGCAGCGGACTCCGCCTTGGGAAGACAGATCCCGTGCGGCCGGGCACGCATCACCTCGGCGAGGTCATCCATTCCGTAGGTCGTAAGCGGGTTTATCCGTACCCACACCTCGGGGAAGTCGATCGTTGCTAACAGGTGCTTCACTAAAATCCGAGCGGCAAATTTCTCCGCCGGCGGGACCGAGTCCTCGAGGTCAAGCAATACGCAGTCGGCGCCGTGAAGTTCAATCCCCACAAGCAAGCGCGGGTTGTTGCCGGGGGCGTACAGGCGCGTGCGCCGGAGGCGATCGCGTGGGGTCGGAGTCCGGGCGCCCCCCGGCGTGATTGGGGAAACGTCGGGGTACGCCGCCCGCACCGCCGTCTCCACCCGGGCGGCGATCACGTAGTCAAGCGCCCCCTGATCCTCCACCACGATTTTCCCAGTCGCTCGATCAAACAAGGAGAGCGTTTCCGTCACCACTTCTTCGATCCCGGCCCTGAATAGCTCCGGACTCCCGGTTTTTACCTCAACCTCAGGCGGGGCAGCGGGCAAGAAAGTAACGCGGCAGTCACCCTTGTTATCGGAACCCACGCTGATATCGTCTGTCATTGATTACCCCTATTATGACATGAGAAGTGTGAGAACCGCTTTTTGGGCGTGCATGCGGTTCTCCGCCTGATCGAAGATCGCGCTTCCCGGGCTGCGCGATGCACCGTAGCTGATCTCCTCATCGTAGTGGGCAGGCAGGCAGTGCATCACAAGCGCGTCCGGATCGGCCAGCTTCAGCAGAGCCTCGTCGACGGTGAACCCGGTAAACGCGTGCTTCTTCTCCTCCGCGTTCGCTTCCTCGCCCATGCTCGCCCACACGTCGGTGTACAGAACATCCGCTTCCCGCGCCGCTTCCGCGGGATCATGCAGAATTTCGATGTTTCCACCAGCATGGCGCGCCGCGGCGACGATTTCCGTGTTCGGTTCGTACCCCTCCGGGCAAGCAATGCGGAAATTCATCCCCACTTTGGTGCACCCGTTGATCAGGGAGTGGGCAACGTTGTTGCCGTCCCCGATGAACGCCAGCGTCAGTCCATCAAGGTGCCTCTTCTTTTCCCAAATCGTCAGAAGATCGCCCAGGATCTGACACGGGTGGAGCAGGTCGGATAGGCCATTTATTACCGGCACGGTCGCGTGGGTGGCAAGATCCACAACGGTACTGTGCGCGAACACCCGCGCCATGATCCCATCGACGTAGCGAGAGAGGACGATCGCGATGTCTTCGGTCGTCTCCCGCTGGCCAAGCTTGATATCGTTGGGACCAAGATAAACGGCGTGTCCGCCAAGTTGTGTCATTCCGGTTTCAAACGATACGCGGGTCCGCAGCGACGGCTTCTGGAAAATTAGGGCAAGGGTCTTGCCGGCGAGGGTGTCATGCTTAACGCCGGCACGGTGTTCGAGCTTGAGATTGCGTGCGGTTTCCAGGATCTCGTAGATCTCTTCGGTGGACAGATCGACGAGCGATACAACGTCCTTCACGTGCATACAGACCTCCTTAAAAGTAGGAATCCGGCACGATGATAGCCGATCGGACGCATTCTGCCAAAACCTAGGTGCGCGCGATGCGAATGGAATAAATCCCAAGGCGGTTAGCGCCGGCGACGTCGGTGAGGCGCCGGTCCCCGACCATCACCGCCTCGGATGGAGATACGCCAAGTTGGTCAAGGATCTCGCGGAACCCACGGCGGCGCGGTTTTCCTGCCCTAATCACAACCGGATACTTCCGAGCGAGGGAGAAGATCACAGGGTCCTTCGTCCCGATCCGACGGTTGGTGAGGATACCAATCTTGAACCCCATTCCGGAGATCTCCCCCAGGAGACGCTCTACTTTCGGATCGAGTCGCCGCGGTCGTCGTCCGCCCAGGGTATTGTCCAAATCAAACAGGATCGCCCGCTTTCCGGTCTGGTACAAGCGGGAATAGTCGATCGCGAAGATGGACGGTGTCGTTTCATCCGGGCGCAGCAGCGTCCGCAGCGTTCTCATCTTTGACAACATCGCCGATCTTCGCCCTCCCGCGTAATCGTTCGATAAGATCCTCAAATTCGTCCTCAAGGCCGGGGCCAACGTATACTTTAAAGTACATACGCCCGTTCCGCACTCGATAATCGCGGCGCACATTGGCCACCCCATCGTATGCGGACACGATCGCGTCAATGAAGTGGATTTCCTCCTCGGTGGTCTCAATCCAGTATACGGTCGCGGCGTGCATGTTTATCCCGCCAGGTGTGACACCGTCCGCTGCAGGGCGATCTCGGGATCAATCCCCTTTTCCCATACTGATTTTATCGCCCGCAGGAGTTCGCCGCCGGCGGCAAGTTCCGGGGTTGGGTAATCGGCTGCATCCGGATCGAATCCCGCTTCGATGAGCTTGCGGGCGGCGATAAGGGCTGGCAGTGGGTACACCTTGTGATGCGCGCCCTCCTTGCCCTTGATCTGCTCCCACGTGCGCTTGATTGACTCGATATCGTTGGGAGCATCTTCAAACACGTGCGGATGACGACGGATCAACTTGCGCGCCAGGTTGTCGATCACGTCGTCAAGAGTAAACTCCCCCGCCTCGGCCGCAATTTGCGAGTGGAGGAGAACCTGGAGCAGCACATCTCCAAGTTCATCGGCAAGCGCATCCGGGTCACTGGCATCGATCGCCGCGATAACCTCATACGCCTCCTCAAGCATATACGGGCGCAGACTTGTGTGCGTCTGCGCCCGATCCCACGGGCACCCGTCTTCTCCGCGCAAAGTAGCGATCAGAGCGCGGAGGTCAGTGAACGATTTACGGTGCATTGCCACTTGTGGGGTGTGAGCTGCTGCTCCCGTTGGTTGCACTCGGCGTCTGCACTGGTGCGACCGTATGCGACGGGGTCTGAATCGTCCCTCCCGCCTGAACGATCAACGCATTCACCTCGGCCGTTTTGTAAGAAGGATCGTCCTTGGCGAGCTTCTCCAGGTCGGTCTTGGCCTTTGTCTTATTACCCTGGGCTAGATACAGCTTGCCTAATGCGAACAGAGCGTCAAGTCCGGGTTGGTCCAACGGCTTATTCTGCCCGACCTTTGTCTGGTCAAGCGTTACGATCTCTTCATACAGCCGGATTTGATCCGCGGGAGCTGTAACATGCGCAAGCCCCTGCTTGAGATAATCAATCCCCGTGCCGTACTCGGTCTTCCATTTGTATGCCTCGGCAATCCCCAGGTAGGCCTCGACCGAATTCGGCTGGAGCGCGAGAATCGCAGCGTATTGCTTAATCGCCGCGTTCCACATGTACTGCTTGGCGTACACATCGGCAAGTTGGAACCGGATTGTTACATCATTGGGCACGAGTTGTACCAGCTTCTCACCGATTTGCTGCTTCAAGGATTTGTCGAACGTGCGCGCGAACGCAGCCTTGTAATTCTGGATCGCACCATCCTTGTCACCCTGGGCGAGAAGCGTGTCGGCAAGCCCCTTATACGCCAGTGCATTGTACGGAGATTGGCGCACTACTTGCTCAAACGTGCTCTTCGCCTGATCGAGCTGCCCATCGGCGAAGTATACCTGCCCCAACTTGACTGTAACGTCCAGCGATCCGGTTTTGGCGAACGCGGCCTTATATCGGTCCACTGCCCGGTTGTACAGTGAGGTCACCTCATCGTTCAACTGCGCGAGCTCCTTCTTGTCAGCTGCAGTTGGATTCTGCTGTGCCTTGAGTGCGTCTCGCTTGGCTATCGCGGCGAGCAATTGCTTGTACGCAAGGTCACCTTGGTACACTATCAACTGATCGTCGGTCGGCGCCAGTTTCACAATTTTGGCGAGCAAAGTAGACGCGTTGTCAAGCTTATCGGTCGTCAGATACACCCCCGCAAGCTTGAGCATAACCGCCACGTCATTCGGCTTTAATTCCAGCGCTTTCTGGTATTGCTGAATAGCACGGTCGTACGATTTCACCTGCACAGCAGCATCGCCGGAGCCGATGTAAGCGGGCACGTACTTCGGATCTTTGCTGATCGCCCGCTGGAACTGGATATCAGCTTCAAGATAGTTACCGCGGGCGGCAAAGAGCTCACCGTAATAATACAGCGCGGTAGCATTATTCGGATCGAGGGCGAGCACGCGCTTTATCAAATCCTCATCCGGTTGGGCAGTACTCAACGTATTCATGTATGCAGCGATCGCTTTTTGCTTGTAGTCAGCGATTTGCGTTTCGAGTTCCTTCAGCTTCGCCTTGTCGGCATCAGTGGGGTTTTTCTTATCCTTAAGCGTCTTCTGCTCCTGCTCGGCCTTGTTCATATCTGTCTCGTAGATGCGGCCGATGTAATAGGACACATATGGATCACTCGACGTCCCATTTTGCTGGATTTTCTCGAACGCGGCCAGCCCTTGATCGAGATTTTGTTGCTCTTTCATGTACGCCGCCACCGTCGGAATTTCGATGGTGATATTGGACTGAGCGTATACCGTCTTGTACCAATTGGAGAACTTCGTACTCTTCTCGCTATTGATGTAATCCTGGCGCACTTTGTCTTTAACCTCGGCCAAAGTCGGGGTATGTGCCGGCTTGCGCCCGGTAAGTTTGATGATGTGGTATCCGTACGGCGTTTTTACGATCCCGCTGATGTCCCCCACCTTCTTGAGGGCGAACGCTGCTTTGTCAAACTCCGGCACCATTCGTCCATGCGGGAACCATCCGAGATCGCCGCCCTTGTCTTTCGTCGCAGTATCAAGCGAGTACTTCTTTGCCAATTCCGCAAAGTTGGCACCATTTTTAAGCTCGGCGAGGATCTTCTCCGCGGTCGCTTTGTCCTTAACGAGGATGTGCGAGGCACGAATCTCCTCAGGGGTTTTGTAGTTGTCAATGTTTTTCTCAAAATATGTCTCAAGCTGAGCATCGGTGGGGTTTATCGGGCCGACAACCTTGGTCTCCAACGCTTGAGCGAGCAACTGCTGCTTGACCGAGTCCCGCATCTGCTGCTGAAATTCCTTCAGGGTTTTGTTCTGAGACTGCAGATAACTGGCCAACTGCGCTTCGGTGATGTGATTGCGCGTCAAGATATCGTTGTATTGCTTGTTGTACTCCGTGTCGACGTCGCGGTTGGGAACGCTGACATGGTACTTCCGTTCCTGCTGCTGGTAGATCGCATGTCGAATTAATTCCTGCAGCGCCTGCGCTTGTAACTGGAGATGGAAAAGTGCGCCGTGGGCACCGGCAAACAAGTTACTCGTGTCCTGGCCAAATTGCTTGTAATACTGTATGTATTGATTCTTGAGGTTAGTCGTCGTCTGATCCAGCGTCGGGATAGTGATCTTCGTTCCGTTTACAACCGCTGCCAACTGCTGATTAGTAGGAGCGGAACGATGAAGCATTCCCGCTTGGTTCAGTCCAAACAGCCCCACTCCCCCGAGGAGAAACGCGATGACAATCGCCCAGATAACTCCCGTTCGATAACGCATAAAAAACTTATACATTTTCCCGAGATCACTCCTTTAATAATCGATCAATTACACGAGATGGTACCTGCTCACTCAAAGTTGAGCAAGCAGGCACCGGTTCATTCCTCTTCCTCACGCAATAACGGATAGCGGGGGCGAATAGAAAAGAGGATCGCCGTCTTCTCCTGATCCCCGATAAGAATGGTGGCAAATTCAGGGGTAAAATGGAGATCAACCCCGCTCGTAGCGAGATAGCCACGGGCGATGGCAATTGCCTTCACCGCTTGGTTTACCGCCCGTGGCCCCACTACCTGAAGGGATGCCTTGCCGGATTCCCTGACCCCGTTTGCGATCGCCCCTGCGGTAGCACTTGGATTCGACCGCGCTGATACCTTAAGCATACCCATTTTCCCCCTCCTCACTTACTACATTTACTGTTTGTTCCTTTGTTTCCTACTTCGCGCTCTCAGTAAACTGAGTCTGGCGGATCACATTTACCTTAATCTCTCCCGGATAATTTAACTCTTCCT
This sequence comes from Candidatus Bipolaricaulota bacterium, assembly GCA_015485945.1. GTDB lineage: Bacteria > Bipolaricaulota > Bipolaricaulia > UBA7950 > UBA9294 > S016-54. The sequence continues at coordinate 11,992 of WFSM01000129.1, forward strand.
CGATTGCGCGAGCGATATCATAAGCAAGTTTCGCCGCTACCTCGTCACTCGCCCGCTCGGGATGGACCATCACCCGCACCTCGCGCCCAGCCTGAAGCGCATACGCCTCCTGCACCGCTGGGAATGAGCGACATAGCGTCTCCAAATCCTTTAGGCGTTGGATGTAACGCTCGAATGTCTCATGACGAGCGCCAGGACGCGCGGCAGAGAGTGTATCCGCTGCTTGAATAAGGACGTCAAGTATGCTCTCCGGTTCCACGTCCTCGTGGTGGGCAGCGATTGCATGCACCACCTCTGCTTTTTCCCCGTAACGGCGGGCGAGATCGGCACCAATCAAAGCATGTGGCCCTTCCACTTCGTGATCGACCGCCTTGCCGATATCGTGCAGCAATCCGGCCCGCTTGGCATTTGTAGGATCGATTCCTAACTCGTCAGCGAGCATCTTGGCAATCCACGCGACTTCAACCGAGTGAGCAAGCTGATTCTGGCCGTAGCTGGTACGATATCTCAACCGCCCGAGCAGAGCGGTCAGTTCCGAATGAATATCAATCCCGAGGTCGAACGCCGCCTTACGTCCTTCCTCCTTGATCTGTTCGGCAAGCCGCGCTCTCGCCCGTTGAACTTTTTCCTCAATTTGCGCGGGATGAATGCGTCCGTCCTCAATCAGCCGGGACAGGGCGAGACGGGCGATCTCGCGACGCAGCGGATGGAAGCTGGATAGAACAACCATTTCCGGAGTATCGTCCACCAATAACTCCACCCCAGTGAGCGCCTCGAATGTCTTGATGTTGCGCCCTTCGCGTCCGATAATGCGTCCCTTAAACTCCTCGGACGGAAGCGGCACTGAGCTAACCGCGTTCTCCTCCACGTACTCGCCGGAATAACGCTGGATTGCAGTAGCGAGAATGCGCGCCGCGCGCTGTTGTGCTTCTTCTTTTGTGCGGCGTTCAACCTCTTCCACCTTGCGGGAGAAAAACCGCTGCGATTCCGCTTCTACCAGTTTAAGCAGATGTTCCTGCGCTTGTTGTTCACTCCACCCCGCGATCCGTTCTAAATGCGCCTTCCCCTCAGCGAGAAGACGCGCTCCTTCCTCCTTCAGCTGCTCCAACTCCTCTTCATCCGCCCGCAGCGAATCCTCGATTTTTTCCAAATATGTGGATTTCTTTCCCAACCGATCCTCGCGCTGCAGAATGCGCTCTTCCATCCGCGCCAGCTCTTCTTCACGCCGCTTTGCACGCGCTTCGGCAGCATCGCGCATCTCCTGAATCTGCTGGCGCGCTTCCAGGAGTTTTTCCCGTTTGAGCCGCTCGGCCTCTTCCTGAGCAGCCGTGAGCAGTTCTTCCTCTTTTCTCGTCCGCGGGATCCTTCCCCACAGATAGCCGAGAACAAGCGCCGCGATAATCCCGACCCCGAGTCCGATATATCCAATTATCCCATGCATCTCATGTCACTCCTCTTCGTCGTCACCACAATAACTTCATTATACACGTTTACCAAATACACGCAGCGCGGCAGGAAGGAACAACAGACTGAACAACAACGTGAATCCCAATCCGAGCAGAGCGGAATCGCCGAGCAACCGCAGACCAGGAGTGCGAGCGATGACTAAGCTCCCAAATACGAGCATTGTAGTGAGCGAGGTGACAATTTCTGCAACCGCCACCTTTTGACCACTACGTTCGATTGCGTTCTCCGGATTAAGCTCACGTTCCTCGGTGTAGCGATGGAAGAAGTGAATCCCGTTATCCACCCCTACCCCGATCAGAAGCGGTGAAATCGTGATGTTGATGAAGTTAAACGTAATCCCGAACAGCCGCATTCCCGCAAGCATCCATATATATCCCAGCAGCAATGGCATCCCGGCAACAAACGCCCGCAACCATCCTCCCATGCTGCGCCACAAAGTGATGGCGATTAAAAATGCGGCAATCGCGGTGGAAAGGAGAAAGTCGCGTTTCATATAGTGTTCCAGCTCCACAATCACCAATGGCATCCCAAAATAATGTTTGGATAATGTCGCTGCAAATTTATTGAACTTTTTTAGATTCTGTTCTTGATAAATTGCTGGACTCACCCGGGCGCGGATGATGTATTCCCCATTAGCAGTGATGTATCGGGACCGAATCCCGGCAGGCAAACTTGCAATTATATCACGCAACAAAGTATCGATTGGCGGGAGTTCTCGCACCTGTTGCAAATCCTGATCAAGACCGTGCAGTGCACTTTCTAACGCCACAATTTTGGTATGCGCGGCAGCAACATCCGTCTTCTTCAGATTGCCCTGGATCGAACGCAACTGAAGCTGAATCCGTCGGCTTTTTTCAGCGATATTCTCGTCACCATTAAGAGTAGCAGCGTACTGAAGCAGAGAAAACTGGGCGAGGAGGGCACGAATCTGGACGGACACGGCGGCTTGATTCTCTAAACTCTTATCGAGAAAGGCGAGTTGCTTGATGTACGCGGAGATGTTCAGGTTGTTCAGCACCCGCTGCTGGTCGGCAAGATTAACGGGAAGGATGTCGCGCGCTGATTCCACGCTTTCCACAAGGTTATTCTGAGATAAACGAGCGACTATCGTGTTTAGCTGCTTTTCCGAACTCGCAAAGAACGTGAAATAGTCCCCAAGGTGGGTTGATCCCGTACTGAAGTTATTCAGTATTTCGGTTAATACATCCTGACTTTTAACGTGGGGGATGAGGTCGGTGCTTGAAAACAGGAATCGGGTATGCGCCGCTTGGAACGAGACGAAAAACGTCAAGATGATGATTATCACGAATATTGCACGGCCCTTGCCCACTACAAACCGAAAGTAACGTGAGAGATGGGGAGCGTAATTTATCGCCCGTTCACGGTGGCGAAATTGAAACAAATAATGTGTGACCGTCAACAGGGTGGGAAGGAGCACGATTGTAACCACAAACGCGATCAACACCCCCACACTCGTAATCGCCCCCATCTCAAACAGTCCACGTGACCGGGAAAACAGCAGCCCAATAAACACAAATGACGTTGTGAGCGCCGCGGCCAATGACGCGTCCCCTTTGCGCAAAATTGAGGTATACAACGCCCGGTTGAACGACCGCCCTTTCTGGCGCTCTTCGGCATACCGCGCCACCAGATGGATCCCGTAGTCAATTCCCAATCCGAGCACTAACGACGGCAAAAACGACGTAATCAGGTTAAACCCGCCAACGGCGAATTTAGCCCACGCCATGGTGAGAACAAGACTGATCACAAGCGGGAACAGGGTCACAAAACTGTAAAACAGCGACCCAAACGTGAAGAAAAAGATGAGAAACACTCCCACCGATGAGATGATTGTGGTGCGCCACATATCGGCATTCACCACCGCATTAGTCTCCGCATTGAACACATACGGACCGGTGGCACGGACGTTTACCCCAAGCGTCTTCAGGTTCATTGCCGCGAGATCGGCAGTAAGTGACCGCGTCACCCGAGTGCAATACAAAACGCCGCGTTGGATCGGGTAACGCGGACGGATGGTCATCAACAACTGCGTGTGATCCCGCGAAAAGAACCCTCCGGGAGTACGCATCGCCGCATTCTTATTCGGGGTGAACAGCGTGGTCAAGCTACGCACCGCTGCGGTGACCTTGGGCAATTCATCGACCCGGGCAACAGCGTCGATCACCCCCTGATTGAGTGTTATCAGTTCGGCAAGCTGAGGATCAAGCGCGGACACACTTCCCAGCCCGCCGCCGGGACCAGTAAGCGCCTGATTAAACTTCTGACTAACCTCCGAGTACACACCGGTCAAATCGGGAGCGGGAAGAGGAGGCAGTTCTCCCCCACTGATTGCCTGACGCGCGGACGACACGCTCGCCTCGATATGGGCGAGTTTCTCCGCATTAAGCTGGTACAGGAATAAGTACTGATCCGGGATTTTAGGAGACGGCTCCATCAGGTAGGTCACATTCACGAATTCCGGATTGGTACGCAGTACACCGGCAATCTTCTTAGCCGCGGACAACAGAAGCGCCTCCCGTTCCTGCGTCGACTTACCCGCTGGATTATTTAGAGTAACGAGAAGAGCGATGTAATCGTTTTGCGCCAGGTATTCCTCGTTTTGTTTGTACTCGTCGATCAGGGGGGCGTGGCGGGGCAACAGGTCAAGGAACGAGCTGCGCAACGGCAGATGTTGAATGTAATACATGCCCGCACCAGTGACGAGGAGGACAAGGATCAGCACCCACCACGCATAATAGCGGGTGACTCGGAACAACATCCGAAAGAACCAATCCTTAGTCCGTCTCATCCTAGGCGAGTGCTGATGATCAGCCCCGTGCTTCTTCGTTCGGGCTCGTCACATTGATGTCATAGCCGACAAGCTTGGCGGTCAAACGCACGTTCTGTCCACCCTTGCCGATGGCAAGCGACAACTCGTCGTCGGGGACGATCACTTTTGCACTCCGGTTTTCCTCGTTGACTTCCACCGAGATTACCGATGCCGGCGCAAGACTATTTTTGATGAGTTGAGCAAGGTCATCGCTGTAACGAATGAAGTCAATCTTCTCACCGCCAAGCTCGCGGGTGACGACACGTACACGCGCTCCACCCGCGCCAACGCATGTTCCAACCGAATCAACGTTCGGATCGAGCGATTCCACCACCACTTTGCTCCGCCGTCCCGGCTCGCGGGCAATGCGGCGTACTACAACCGTCCCCTCCTCGATCTCCGGTACTTCCAATCGAAGAAGTTGGTGAACAAACTCGGGATGAGCACGAGAAATGATGATACGTGGGTCCCCTTGCGTTTTTTCCACCGAGACGAGGTACGCCCGCAGTCGGGCGCCGGCGCGATATCGTTCACCCGGAATTCGCTCCGATTCGGGCAGCAACGCTTCTGCCTCACCAAGGTTAACCCATACGTTCTTTCCCTCGAACCGGTGAATCGAACCAGTGATAATCTCGCCGACGCGGTTGATGTACAGTTCGTAAATGAATTCCCGGCGTTTACGCGTGATCTCCTGGCGAATCGCCTCCTCCGCTTTGCGCGTGGCGATGCGCCCAAACGTCACCTTGTCGATGCTTGTCCCGTTGATTGTAATGTCGCCGGAGCGGGGATCGATCTGGACATCCACCGGATCATCGGTATGATGCTCGGCCTGATATCCAACCGTGAGTCCCTTGCGGATCGCGGCGTAGAGATCATCGCGTGCGATCCCCTTGTCCTTCGCCATCTCCTCCAACGCTTCAATAAATTCGATATTCATCTTTACACGGGCTTCCCCGCTCACTCTCCTTTAGCGCGCAGCGAAGAAAGAATAACCCCATCCCGGGATCTCCTCCTTGCAACGCCGATGCCGCTTTTTTCTTCTTACAATCGCGTTTATATTATACGAAGGTCACTCGACCGCGACAAACCGAGACCAAAGGGACCGAAATGGATAAGGTTAATTTCACAGTCACTCCGGAGGACGCCGGTACACGCCTGGACCGGTTCCTGGCGGATCGGATTGCAAACATGTCACGAAGCACGGTGCAGAAAGCGATCCGCCAAGGGCATGTTATCGTCGCCGGCGCGAGGTGCACGCAACCGTCCCGCCTGGTGCACGCTGACGAGCAGGTGACGTGGAACGCACTTACAACTCCCGTTCTCTCCCCGTTACCGCTTGTCATCCCCATCATCTATGAGGACGCCGCCATCGTGGTGGTAAACAAGCCGGCGGGATTGGTCGTTCACCCCGGTGCGGGGACGCATTCCGGCACACTGGTGGAGGGGCTGCTCGCAACGCGGACTCTGCCGGTGAGCGACGATCCAGCTCGGCCCGGGATTGTGCACCGATTGGACAAAGAAACCAGCGGCGTGCTCGTGGTGGCAAAGACCTCCGCCGCACTGGCGAACCTCAAGCACCAATTCGCCACCCGCACCGTACACAAGGAGTACATCGCTCAAGTAGAAGGTGACATCGCCGAAGACGAAGGCTTAATCGATGCTCCGCTCGGACGCGACCCCACTTACCCGCGACGAATGACTGTCATCCCGCGCGGTCGTCCTGCCCAAACCGCGTTTCGCGTTCTCTCCCGGTTCACCGACACCACGTTGATAGTTGCGTACCCGCGCACCGGACGCACACATCAGGTACGTGTCCACCTGCGCTACATCGGGCACCCCGTATGCGGCGATCCGGTATACGGAAACGACGGCCCGCACTTATTGTTGCATGCATGGCGAATTGCGTTTACCCATCCCCGTACAGGGACACGGGTACAGTTCACCGCTCCGGTCCCGCCGTGGTTTCCCCGTTACCCCTACGACGATGTTCCCGCCGTGGACGATACGGCGGCGCATAGATAATCAAGCGCGGCGACATAGCCTGCCCCGATCGCCGCGTACAGAACCGCACCCCAGTATGGCAGTTCGAGGAAAATGAATACCATCGCGATGAACGTGAGCGCCGCTGCTGCCTTGCCCGAGATCCGCGCTCCCTGTACTCGGCGAGCGCGCAGATGGAGGACGAGAGCGCCAACCCCCAACCCCACTTGCGGAATAAAATAGAGAATGAGCACGCTGATCTGGATATTTTCCAACACAGCGAACGATGCAATCAGGGATGCGTACAGCGCCTTGTCCACCGCCGGATCAAGCACCTTTCCGAGCGGACTCACCTCATGACGAACGCGGGCGGCGATCCCGTCAAGCACGTCCCCCAGCGATGCCAGCAGAAACAACGCCAGCGCCAACTCCCGCTGACGGACCAATAATGCCGCGATAATCAACGGGACAAGACCGGCACGGGCAATCGTAATCTTATTAGCGAGTGACATCACGAAGCGATCATAGTCAGAATACGAATTTATGGCAAGGTGTTGCGGTGGTTTTCCTTAGGTGGCTATAATGCACCAACCGCTTTTATAGAGAGGAGAGCCGATATGAAAAAACGAGTGATCATCATGGGGGCCGCCGGGCGCGACTTCCACAACTTCAACACCGTATTTCGGGACAATCCGGATTACGAGGTAGTGGCGTTTACCGCCACGCAGATCCCGGACATCGAGGGGCGGGTTTACCCTCCGGAGC
>WFSM01000130.1 GCA_015485945.1 Candidatus Bipolaricaulota bacterium
CGCCCGTCACACCAACCGAGTGGGGGGTACCTGAAGTCGTTCGTAAGGGCGCCGAGGGTAACCTCCGCGAGGGGGGTGAAGTCGTAACAAGGTAGCCGTAGGAGAACCTGCGGCTGGATCACCTCCTTTCTTAGGGAGTATCCGGACCGGGTCCGGTGACATTCACCACGCTATCCCTTTTCTTCCCGCCCTATGTCCCAATCTATCGGTGACATCCGTTACCTTGTCGCAACGGGAACTCACCCCGATCAACACCCGCCTTTCCTGCCGATGATCCCGTGCCCCGGTTACCATGCCGGTGAACGATGGGAGGAGAGTACGGATGGCACGGACAATAAGCAGTAATGCCAGTTTTGCGAGTTTGCTTAGCGAGCTGGGTGAGCCGTTGGAATTCGAGCGTGGTGAGGCGGTTTACCAACCTGGGAGCCTGAGTGACGCGGTGTATTTGGTGGAGCGGGGAAGAGTGAAGCTTGCGTACATCGATGAAAGCGGAAAACGGTTGACGCTAACCATCTTCGATCCCGGTGAAATTTTCGGTGAGATGTGTTTGGTGGGGGAAGACCATCGCCGTCATCAGGCAAGCGCGATCGAAGACGTGATAGTACGGCGCGTCAGTCGACGTGAATTTTCTCAAGCAATGAAAGATGACCCATTTTATTTGCAATTGATGTTGGAGCATTTTGCCCGTCGTACTCGCGAGTATGAAGAGGCGCTAGAGGCGTTTGCGTTTAAGGATATCCAAGCGCGACTGTCACGTCAGCTTCTCAAACTATCCGAAGAATATGGCGTGCATACTAAAGACGGAATCTTGATCAGCTTTCAACTGACGCATAAGGAGCTGGCCGACATGATCGGTTCAGCGCGGGAAAATACTACACTTGCATTGAACCGTTTCGCGCGTGAGGGGATTCTTGACAAGAGTCGCTATCGCATCGTTATCAAAAACGAAGAGGGATTACGCGCCAAAGTCAACGCGCAAAATTGAACCTCCTCCGCGGAACAGTAACGGCCCGACCGCGCACGGTCGGGCCGTCTTGCGGTGATAATTGATTTTTAATCGCTACAGCGTCGCGAGTTTCTTGTATTCTTCGTAGCGCTCGCGGTACTCTCGCTCCAGTTCCTGATGCAGGCGTTTCGCCTCATCAGGGAACGACTTAACGAGGCTCGAATAACGCACCTCACCCATAAGGAACTCCTGAAAGTCACCAGACGGCTCGTTAGAATCGAGCTGGAACGGATTTTTGCCCTGCGCTTTGAGGCGGGGGTCGTAGCGGTACAGCGGCCAGTATCCGACTTGGACGGCGAGCTTTTCCTCCATCTGCGCCATTCCCATCCCCTTCTTCAACCCCTGGTTGATGCACGGGGCGTAGGCGATGATGATGCTCGGCCCGGGATAAGACTCCGCCTCGTGAAACGCCTTCAGGCACTGGTTCATGTTTGCTCCCATCGCCACCGAGGCGACGTATACGTAACCGTAGGACATAAACATGCGCCCGAGGTCCTTTTTCCTCGTCTTCTTACCGGAAGCGGCGAACTTGGCCACCGCGCCGAGCGGCGTCGCCTTGGAAGACTGGCCGCCGGTGTTGGAATAGACCTCAGTGTCCATGACGAGCACGTTGACGTCTTGCCCCATCGCCATCACGTGATCGAGCCCGCCGTAGCCGATGTCGTACGCCCAGCCGTCGCCGCCTACGATCCAGATCGATTTCTTGGTGAAGATATCGCGCATGCTCAGGATTTGGTTGAGAACATCGTCGTTGCCAGCCTCTTTTTCCAGTAACGCGGCCATTTGATCACCGGCGCGACGGGAAACTTGTGGATCATCTGCCCCGGCGAGCCATTCTTCCATCGTCTGCTTCAATTCGGGCGATACCCGATCACGTGCTTCGCCCACTAACCGGGCAAGCCGGGCGCGACGGGCGGTGAGTGCGAGGTTCATCCCAAACCCGTACTCAGCGTTGTCCTCAAACAGCGAGTTTCCCCACACCGGGCCGTGGCCGTTGGGGTTTGTGCAGTACGGTGCTGCTGGTGCTGACCCACCGTAAATTGAGGAACAGCCGGTGGCGTTGGCGATCAACATGCGGTCACCGAACAGCTGTGTGGCCAATTTGACGTACGGGGTTTCACCGCAGCCCGGGCAGGCGCCCGAGAACTCGAACAGCGGCTGCAGGAACTGGCTCCCGGTGACGGTGTTCGTGTTCACCACTTCAGGATGGCCGGGAAGTCGTTCGAAGAATCGCCAGTTGTCTACCTCCGGATTTAGCTGAGATGCGATCGGCTTCATAGTGAGGGCCTTGTTCCCCTTCAATCCCGGACACACGTTGACGCAGTTCTCGCATCCGGTGCAGTCAAGCGGACTGATTTGAACCCGGAACCGTAATCCTTCCATGCCCTTGCCACGGGCCGGCACAGTAACGAACCCGTCCGGAGCGGTGGCAAGTTCTTCCGCCGTGGTCAACACTGGCCGAATCGCGGCGTGGGGACACACAAACGAGCAGAAATTACACTGAATGCAGTTATCCGGATTCCACTCCGGAACGTTGATCGCCACACCACGCTTTTCGTACTTGCTCGTCCCCGACGGGAACGTCCCGTCCGGACCGGTCCACGCGTATTTCCCGTCGAGATCGGCCGCGAACGCGCTCACCGGGAGCTTGTCACCCTCCTGAAGCTCCATCGGGCGCATCACTTTGAGCACCCACTCCGGAACCTCGGTCTGCCCCTTGTTCGCGTCACCGGTGGCGTTTGCCCACGCCGCGGGGACTTTAACCTCAATCATGTTATCCAGGGCGGCGTCGACAGCGGCGTAGTTCATCTGTACCACGTTTTCGCCCTTGCGGCCGTAGGTCTTATTGATTGCCTCCTTCAACTTGGCGATCGCCTCATCCACCGGGAGAACGCCGGCGAGCTTGAAGAACACGGTCTGCATGATCATGTTGATTCGCCCGCCGAGACCGATCTCGGATGCGATCTTCACCGCGTCGATCGTGTAGAACCGCAGATGCTTCTGAGCAATCGTGCGTTTGAGCGGCGCCGGCAGGTTCGCCTCCAGCTTCTCCCCGGTCCAGGGGCAGTTGAGGACGAAGATCCCACCATCCTTGATGCCGGCGAGGAGATCGTACTTGTGAACGAATGCTGGGTTGTGACACGCGATGTAGTCAGCATTTTTGATGAGATACGGCGATTGAATGCGTGCTTTGCCGAACCGCAGGTGCGACATGGTAATACCGCCCGACTTCTTGGCGTCATAGGCAAAGTACCCTTGTGCATACAGATCAGTGTTGTCGCCTACGATTTTGATCGCGCTCTTGTTCGCCCCGACGGTGCCGTCGGACCCCAGTCCCCAGAACTTGCACTGGATTGTGCCCGCGGGCGCAACATCAATTTCCTCTCTAACCGGCAGGGAGGTATGCGTGACATCGTCCTCGATCCCCACGGTGAAGTGGTTCTTGGGGGCATCCTGGGCGAGGTTTTCAAACACCGCTCGCACCATCGCTGGCGTGAAGTCCTTTGAGCCGAGACCGTATCGCCCGCCGACAACGACCATATCCTTGCCCGCTTCCTTGAACGTAGTAGCGACGTCCTGGTACAGCGGCTCACCGAGCGCCCCCGGTTCCTTAGTGCGGTCGAGTACAGCGATTCGGTTCACGGTCGGTGGCAGCGCCGCGAGAAGATGCTTCGGGGACCACGGCCGGTACAACCGTACTTTAATCGCTCCCACCTTCTCCCCGCGGGAAACGAGGTAGTTCACCGTCTCCTCGGTTACATCGCAGGACGAGCCCATCAGGATAACTACCCGGTCAGCGTCTGGAGCGCCGATGTAATCGAACAGGTGGTACTCGCGCCCGAGGAGCTTGCTTACCGCACTCATCGTCTCAGCGACGATATCCGGTGCAGCGATGTAGTAGCGATTGGCCGCTTCCTTGGCTTGAAAGTAGATGTCCGGGTTCTGGGCGCTGCCGCGCAGGTGGGGATGCTCCGGGTTCATTGCGCGGCGGCGGAACGCCTCCACTTCCGACCACGGCATTAGTTGAGCCATCTCTTCGTAGGGGATGACATCCACCTTCTGGATTTCATGTGAAGTGCGGAATCCGTCGAAGAAGTGCAGAAACGGGACTTTGGCCCTCAACGTTGCCAGATGGGCGACAAGACCCAGGTCCAGCACCTCCTGCACCGAAGCGGATGCAAGTAACGCAAACCCGGTCTGGCGGGTGGCCATCACGTCGGAGTGGTCTCCGAAGATGGACAGAGCGTGTGCGGCGACCGCCCGTGCTGAGACGTGAAACACCGTCGGCAGCAGCTCGCCTGCAATCTTATACATGTTGGGGATCATGAGCAGTAATCCCTGCGACGCGGTGAACGTAGTGGTGAATGCGCCGGCGACGAGTGAGCCATGGACGGCGCCGGCGGCGCCGGACTCGGCTTGCATCTCAGTCACGCGGAGCGGCTGTCCGAATAGGTTCTTCCTTCCGTGTGCCGCCCAGGAATCGGCGACCTCCCCCATCGGTGAACTCGGGGTTATCGGGTAAATCGCTGCTACGTCGCTGAACGCGTACGCGACGTGCGCCGCCGCCGTATTCCCATCTATCGTCATCATCCGTTTGTCTCCCATCGCCCTTCCTCCTATCTAGAATTTATTTCTGTCTTCATACCTGCCATTGTACCGCCGGGAAAACCTTCCCACAATCGACTTGTCTAACCGGGTGTGATCAGCTAAAGTAGGCCGTCGAAAAACAGAAAGGAGCAGTAATGAATCACCACGTAGCTAGCTTTTTCTTTTCATCGTGTCTAAAATTCTCCCGTTCCAGGCACAATCGTAACGACTTAAATTATGGAAGGAGGGTGTTATATGAAACGGCTAGGGAAGTTTATGCTGCTTTTTGTGTTGGCGCTTTCCCTGCTCGTCTCCGTGGTCGCGGTGACGGCCGCTGCCGGACCAGTCCACGTTGGGGGCTCACGCGCCGGGTTCAGCGTTCAGCTCACCGATCCCAGCGGCGGGTTTACGCCTCTGTCCACCCCGGTTCATGTTGGTGGAAGTTAAAGAGTAATGTAAAGGGTGCTGCCGTATGATTGACGGATTAATAATTATGCGGCGGCAAGATCGACGCGAGAAGGTCGCTAAGCGTTCAACGACTCTGGAGTTGCTTGCTCGTCAAGGGTCGACGGAGGTAACCCGACAACAGATAGCTAAGGGAAAGATATTTTATCTTGATGCTGCCAGCGAGTGGGAAGGATTCGAATTCTTCTATATTCTCGCTGGCGCTCTTTTGGTGAAGGACCGAAACATTGTCCTTGGTCCTGGCGATTACTTTTATCATCACGGTCTGCCGGAACGGGTGTATTTTGAAGTGAAAAGCGACGCTCAATTTCTTCTTGTTTCCTCTCCCCCCAGTTTCCACCTCGTGCGGGACGAATTCCAAGACATGATGGCGCTCGCTCAGTCCGTCGAGGAGAAGGACGAGGCAACTGAGGGGCATTGTTCCCGCATCGAGCGATTGGCACTTCAGATTGGTGACCGCCTCGGTCTTAGCGGTGACCGGCTGATCGCGCTGTCTTACGCCGCGTACCTCCACGATGTGGGCAAGGTCAAAGTGCCGGATGAAATCTTGAATAAGCCCGGTCCACTTACTGATGCGGAGTGGGATGAAATGCGCCGTCATCCCGACTACGGTGCGGAGATGTTGCAGAAAAAAGAGTTCCTCACAGATGCGGCTGAGATCGTGCGCGCTCATCACGAACGCTATGATGGTACTGGATATCCGCGTGGCCTTAAGGGTGAGGAAATCCCGATCGAGGCGCGGATTATCGCTGTCGTCGATGCGTACGACGCGATGACTTCCGATCGACCCTATCGCAAGGCGCTGACAAAAGAACAGGCGATTGAAGAGCTAAAGAAAAACGCGGGGACCCAGTTCGATCC
>WFSM01000131.1 GCA_015485945.1 Candidatus Bipolaricaulota bacterium
AGGGGATATAATATCCCTCTTATCTCCGGATAAGGATGTCCCTCCGGGGACGCGGATCGGCTAACCCTATTGAAAAGGGGAATCGGTATCGCTAAAATCAACTTTGATTGAGGTGCTTTGGTATGTATGCGGTAATTGAAACAGGTGGAAAACAGTATCGCGTTGAACAGGGGACGCTCCTCGAACACGAGCGGATCGACGGAATCAATACCGGCGATGCGGTTACGTTCGACCGTGTCCTGATGGTTGTGACCGATGATGAGGTTAAGGTGGGAACCCCTTACTTGGACGGCGTCGTGGTCACGGGAGAGATGAAAGAAGAAGGGCGCGGCGATAAGGTCACGGTGTTTCGCTATAAGTCGAAAAAGGGTTACCGCCGCAAGACTGGGCACCGGCAGTCGTACATGCGCACGTTGATCACCGCGATCGAGGAGTAGGAGGCGTTGTGGGTGAGATCTTTATCCAGCGCGATGAAGCGGGAAGAATCGCAGCGCTGATTGGGGAAGGGCTCGGTGATTCTGGCCCTGCTGCCCGTGGGAGCCTGTACTTCTTCCGGGCGGCGGAGAGCTCGCTTGCCGAGTATCTGCGCCTATCTCCCACATTGGAGACCGATAACGGTCTGCAACTTATCATTGATCGCAGCGACGAGCTCCTCAACCGGGAGATCGACGCAGTGATGGAAACGGTCGTGCGTGGGCTCAAGTTGCTCGCCCATGACTTTCCCGATGAGCTCGTGGTGCATGAAGCCCCACTGGGAATAAAGGTTTAACGGAGGATAACTGATGGCACATAAGACGAGCACCGGCTCGACTTCTAATGTTCACGATAGTCCTGGCAAGCGCCTGGGCGTGAAACGGTTCGGAGGCGAGTGGGTGAACGCGGGGACGATCATCGTCCGCCAGCGTGGAACCAAGTACAGCCTGGGGAAAAACGTCGGCCTGGGACGGGATTTTACAATCTACGCCACCGCTCCGGGTTATGTCCGGTTTGAAGGGCACAAAAAGACTTATGTAAACGTCCTGCCGACGCGGGAGGCGTAGCGCCTCCCGATGGCCACCCCTCTAGCGTTCGATGTTTCTCGATGAGGCAAAAATCCGCGTCCAAGGCGGGCGCGGGGGGGACGGAGTGATCAGCTTCCTGTCCAACCGTCACAACCCGCGCGGAGGACCGGACGGTGGGGACGGCGGCCCGGGCGGAGACGTTGTTCTGCGGGCATCAGCACGCATGTCCACCCTGTATTCCTTCCGCAACGAGCCGACATTTCGCGGTGGCGATGGCGGTCCGGGCGGGCGGAACCTGCGCCACGGCGCCCGTGGTAAGGATACCGTGGTCGACGTTCCGGCGGGAACCGTGGTGCGGGATCTCACCACTGGGGAGATAATCGCTGACCTCGCCGCGCCGGGAAAAGAAGTCATCCTCGCTCGTGGCGGCGAAGGCGGGCGCGGGAACCGGAGTTTCACTACGTCGGTTCGTCAAGCTCCCCGGATCTGCGAACGCGGGCTAAAGGGCGAGCGCCGCACTCTCCTCCTCGAGCTGAAGTTGATCGCTGACGTAGGGATCATTGGCTACCCCAACGTGGGAAAGTCAAGCCTGATTTCGCGCATTTCCGGAAAGCGGGCAAAGGTGGCCGACTATCCGTTCACCACCGTCGTTCCTAATTTGGGGGTAGTGGATGTGGATGGCGTGCACCAGTTCGTGGCGGTTGACATTCCGGGCCTGATCGATGGCGCCCATGCCGGGAGAGGGCTAGGGGACAACTTTCTGCGCCACGTGGAACGGACGCGCCTGTTGATCCACATGGTGGACCTCGCCGGCATGGAAGGGCGCGATCCCGTTGCTGACTACGCGCGGATCAATTCCGAGCTGCAAGCGTTCAGTGAGCGGCTTGCAACCCGGCCGCAGATCGTCGTCGGAAACAAGATTGACCTCATGAACGCCGATGATGTGGCGGCTATAGTTACACGGTTTGCGAAGATTGGGGTCGAAATTCACCCGATCTCGGTGGCGACCGGAGCCGGAGTGCGCGGCATAGTAATGCGGACGTTCGCCCGGCTGGACGCCCTGCGGGAAAAATCCGATGCCCCGCCCGCACTGGCCATGCGGCGACGCGTGTATCGGTATCATGGAGAAACTGGGTTTTGGGTGGACCGAACCGACGATGCATTCACGGTCCACGGCGCACCGGTGGAAAAACTGGTGCAGAAATTGGTGTTGAACAGCCGCGATGCGTGGGAATACCTGAGCGAGCGGTTGGAAAAGATGGGAGTGATGCACGAGCTGCACCGACACGGGTGTTCCGATGGCGACCTCGTGCGGATAGGGGATGTTGAATTTGAGCTTAAGCGGTAGGATAGGCCTGTTCGGTGGGACGTTTAACCCGCTCCACAATGCGCACTTGCTCGTAGCGGAAAAGGCATTGGCCCAATTCGGGCTGAAAGAGGTGATCTTCATCCCGTGTGGGATCCCGCCGCACAAGGAGGTGGCCGATGGAGTGACCAAGGAACACCGCTACGAAATGGTGCGGCGAGCGATCGCCGGACATCCCCGGTTCTCCGTGGCGCGCATCGAGATCGACCGCGACGGGCCGTCGTACACGATCGATACCATCCGGGCGTTGACGGGGAAGTATCCGGAGGGGATGTGCTTTATCGTGGGGGCGGACCTGCTGTCCCAAATCGATACGTGGAAGGAACCAGAGGCGCTTCTCGCCAGCGTTCCGTTTATCGTCGCCCCGCGCGACGGGATTCCCCGTGATATCTTCGCAGCGCCGCCGTTCGATCGGGCGGAGATTCACTTTCTCGCCATGGATGAGGTCGATCTTTCCTCCACCTGGGTGCGAGAAGCGGTGCGAAACGGACAGGACTATGTAAGTCACGTCCCGCCGGTAGTAGCGGATTATATTCGGGAACACGGGCTGTATCGAAAACTGACGCCGGCAATCACTTAACCAACCGGAGATAGGAGGTAAGGATAAAGGAGACATTACGAGTTAACGAGCGGATCAGGGAACCAGAGATCCGCGTGATCGACGAGAACGGAAATAACCTCGGGGTGATGCCGACTGCGCAAGCCCTTGCCCTTGCCAAAGAGAGGGGACTTGACCTGGTGGAGGTCGCGGCACAGGCCAAACCGGTGGTGTGCAAGATCGTCGATTACGGGAAGTACTATTATCAACAGGCGAAGCGGGAACGTAAACAGAAACACCGCTCTCGGTTGAAGGAAATGAAGTTTACGATCAAGATTGGGGAGCACGATTTTCAGACGAAGATGAAACGGGTGCGCGAGTTTCTCACCAAAGGGGATATGGTGCGGGTAAGCATCTTCTTTCGCGGACGAGAGATCGTACACATGTCGCGGGGACAGGATCTGCTCAAGCGGGTGGCAGCCGAGGTGAGTGATGTCGCCCGGGTGGAGCAACCGCCGAAGCCGAAGGGAAAGATTCTGCAGATGCTCCTTGTCCCCACGCAACACCAATGATAACTGAGGAGGCAAAAATGCCAAAGCAAAAGACACACCGCGCCGCCAAAAAGCGGTTCAAGATACTGAAGAGCGGGAAAGTCCTGCATCAAATGTCGAACTACTTTCACAAGAATGTGAAAAAGAGGCCAAAGGCAAAACGTCAGGCCCGTCACGCCAAGGAGCTCACCGGCAGGCCGGCGAAGCGGATCAAGCAAATGATCCAGAATTAGGAGGAACAAAAGATGCCACGTGCACGGGGAGGAAACAAACGACTACAGAGCCGCAGAAAGATCATGCGGATCGCCAAGGGGTTCAAGGGCAAGCGCGGCACATCGCATCGCATCGCCAAACAGGCGGTGATGAAGGCGCTGCGCAACAGCTACATCGACCGTCGTCGTAAAAAGCGCGATTTTCGCCGCCTGTGGATCACGCGCATTGGCGCGGCGGCGCGGCAGCACGACATGTCTTACTCCGAATTCATCGGCGGATTGGAGCGACGCAACATCGGACTGAACCGAAAAATGCTCGCTGACATCGCGGTGCGCGACGAAAAAACGTTCGCTACGCTGGCCAAGATGGCCAAGGAAGAAGCGGTCAAAGAGTAATGGACTTTCAGTCGATCGTCCTGACGCTGCACGATTTCTGGCGTGCGCGCGGTTGTTTGA
>WFSM01000132.1 GCA_015485945.1 Candidatus Bipolaricaulota bacterium
GGGACGAAATCGGACGCCCTCGCCGGGAAGAGGTTCGTGTTCACCGGGACGCTTGCCACAATGACCCGCGCTGAAGCCGCCAACCGCGTGAAGCGGCTTGGGGCGACGGTGTCATCATCGGTGTCGCGGAATACCGACTATGTCATCGCCGGTGAGAATCCGGGCTCCAAAGCCGATCGCGCCCGTGCCCTCGGGGTGCGGATGCTGACCGAAGATGAGTTTCTCCAGCTTCTGTCCGAACATGAGTGAGCGTACGATCCTCGATCTCACGCGGGAGGAACTGAGCGATTTCCTTCGTGAACACGGTGCCCCCCGGTTCCGCGCCGACCAAATTTGGCATGGGATCTACCGCGAACTTGCCTCGTCTTATGACGCAATTACGACCCTGCCCAAGCGCCTGCGGGCACTGCTGCAGGTGGAGCTCCCATTCACCGTTCTCGTCCCGGTCGACGTGCAGGAAAGCAGAGATGGACGCACGCGCAAGGTCCTGTTTCGCCTTCACGACGGGGAAACGATTGAGGCAGTGCTGATGCACTACGAAAAGCGGCACACAATCTGCGTATCAACCCAGGTTGGATGCGCTGTTGGATGTGCGTTCTGCGCCACCGGCAAGGCCGGGTTCGTGCGCGATCTAACCGCGGGCGAGATTGCCGCCCAGGTCCTCCACTTCGCTCGCGAGTTGGATGAACGGGGCGAGCACATCACGAACGTCGTGTACATGGGGATGGGGGAACCGTTTTTAAACTACGACGCGGTCATGCGCTCAATCCTCATCCTGAACGACCCCGCTGGGGTTGGGCTCGGGGCGCGGCGGTTCACCGTCTCCACAGTGGGCATCGTCCCGGGAATTGAGCGGTTCGCCGCCGAAGGGTTGCAGGTGAACTTGGCGATCTCGCTCCACGCGGCCGACGATGAGCTGCGCAACCGCCTTGTGCCGATGAACCGCCGCTATCCGATCGCGGAAATCATGCGTGCTTGCCGCACCTACATTGCAAATACGAACCGGCGGGTGACGTTTGAGATCGCATTAATCGCCGGAGTGAACGATGCACCCGACCATGCCGTCGCGATGGCGAAGCTCCTGACGGGGTTACTCTGCCATGTAAACCTGATCCCGCTCAACTCGGTTCCGGGAATTCCATTTCGACCGAGTCCCCGTGATCGGGTGGAGGAGTTTGCGGAGATCTTGCAGGCCGCAGGAATCACGACTACCGTCAGGCTGGGGAGAGGAATCGAAATTCAGGCCGGCTGCGGCCAGCTGCGCGAACGATCACTCGTTCAGTAGGCCGCGGTAGAAATCGAGGGCGCGGTGGCCCCAGTTCTCGGTGATCCGGTTCAATCCTTGGTTGACGAGCTGCCGCACCCGCTCACGGCTGATATTCATGATCCGCCCCACCTCGGCAAGAGAATAGGGGTAACCGTCCTCGATCCCGTAGCGCAGCCTGATGGCGAACGCCTCCCGCGCTGGGATGTGTGACAGTACTTCCTCCAGTTCATCGTGGAACAGAAGCCGCAGTGCTTCCCGCTCCGGTGACACCGCGCTCTCATCGGCGATCAGATCCTCTAAAGTTTCGTCACCCTCGGCGGCTCCGGCCGCTTGGTCGAGGGAGATGATCTCGTTCACCTGGGACTCGATTTTTCGCAGACGGTCAACAGAGATACCAAGCGCCTCGGTGATTTCATCGTCCTCGAAGTGGCCGTCGTTGACGAGTGCCCGCATTTGCTCAAGACGGCGGACAGCGCGGAACAGGTAATCCGGAATGCGGATCATACGCGAGTAGTCAGTGATCGCGATGAGAATGGCACGGCGGATCCACCACGACGCATAGGTAGTAAGCCGGTACCCTTTCTCCACGTCGAACCGGTCGACGGCCTCGATCAGTCCAACGTTCCCCTCCTGGATAAGATCGATGAGGGGAAGACCGGCCTCGATGTATTCCTGGGCGATCTTCACCACCAATCGCAGGTTGGAGGTGATCAGGCGCTCGCGTGCTCCCGCAGTGCCCGCTGCCATTGCGCGCGCGGTTGCCTGCTCCTCCTCCAGTGAGAGGAGGGGAAACCGTGATATCTCGCGAAAGTAGATCTTGAGGATATCGATCGTATCCGAACTCTGCGTCGGTTGTGTGTCTTCAATCACGTCAGTCATCTTGTTCACCACGGAGACTTTACGAAAGTTTCACCTCAACCTTCAAGGTGATCCGGAAACGCGGGCGAATCAACGGAGAGAACATCAAGGGCGATAACCCGGGCGGGGACACCGATTTGCTCGGAAAGATTCGGATGCGTCCGTCCATCGTCGCCGGAGATGAGTTCCTTCACGTACAAGCCGCCCTCGGTGCGTAATGTGATCTCGGCCTCGGTTGGGGACAGGAGCCGGGCATCGGCCGCGATTAGCCGTCGCTTCCGCACAAGGTCAGCACGACGGTGAGAGACACGGATCGGTGTCCGCTGTGCGATTGGGCCGATCATGTCGGCAAGTGCCTCTCGCAGCCGTTCCGCGGTCACTTCACCCGCGAATGCGACGACGGCACGGTAGGTCTTGTCCGCGTGCGTTTCCTTGAGAAGTGCGACCGTCGCTTTATCGGTGACCATGGCCCCGGAGATCTCGACCTTGCCGGCTGCCGTGCGGTTGACTGCCGCGGTCAACGCTGGTATGTCCAGGCTGCGGTGCTTGGGATCCAGAAGTTCGAGCACAAACGGGCGGCCGGTCCCGAGCATGCGCGCATCGATGTCCTCGCGGCCCGCACCGTGCAGGTGCGCTCCCGACGCTTCGGCAGCGGCGATGAACGGTGCAGCGACGAGCTCTTCCACTGACTCGGGATACTGCTTGCCCGTGTAATTGCACGCCGGGCATCCCTTCCCGCCGCACTGGCGACACGGCCAGTGCGTCTGCGGGATTCCACGTGCCAGTTTGCGGTAGCGGCCGTAGATATACACCGACGCCACGTGCACGCGGAGCGTATCCGCTTCCAGATCGGCGATAAATGAAATATCGGGGTGTTGAAAATCGACCGTTCCCCGTGCGATGATCCGTTCGAACGCCTTGCCTGCTGCCCGGTTAAACGCGTGCTTCATCGACTCGTGGGTACCGCTTGAGAACCGATCCTGATAGAACCGTTCGATCTCGATCAGCCGTGGAGTTAGCTTCACCCCGAAGAGGTAAGTCGAAATCTCGTATTCTGCAGCAGCGGCCGCCGCTCGCGTTGCCCAGTCCTCGATGTGATCAAA
>WFSM01000133.1 GCA_015485945.1 Candidatus Bipolaricaulota bacterium
ACGAGGTAGGAAAGCGGTCTAAGCACGGGAGGAATTGCCTGCAGCGGCCACATCATCCCGGACAACAGGATAGATGGCACAACGATTAACGGATAAAACAGTACCGCCTGCGACTCGGTTTGAGCCATACTCGACAGCAATGTGCCCATGCCAACACTTCCAACGGCAAATAGGATCACACATGCAAACGCCCAGAATATGGAGCCGTTGATCACAATTCCGAAGACCACTTTCCCGATTGCCAACACGAGAACCGACTGCATTAACGCCACCAATCCAAACGCGACGATGTATCCGAGAATGAACTCCGCCCGCTGCACCGGCGAGATCCACACTCGGGCGAACGTGCCGTCCACTTTCTCCCGCACGACGGAAAGCAGGGTTAGCAGTGTACAGATGAGCATTACGACCAGTCCCATGATCGCCGGCGCAAAGCTGTCGATAAACCGTACCTTCACACCGTACAGGTAGTGCGTTGCTACTTGCACCGGGCCGCCTTGCCCGATATTCATCAATGCATCGGCGAGTCCTTTCTGTATCGCGGCCACGATTTGGGGATCGGATTCATCCAATGTCAGGTTGATCCTCCCCTGCGCTGCGGTTGCCACCCCCATGGCAAAATGGGCGTAGTACAGGCTGGTGAACTTTTTTGGGAAACGGACCACCGCTTGATAGTGGTCACCCGTGATGAGCGCGTCGGGATCATAGCGGGTTGGATTTAGTGTGGTAACTTGAAATGTCGGATCGCCGCGTAAATTCGTGATAATTGAGCGCGTGAGGTCGGTTTGATCGTCATCAATTACCGCGAGCCGAACCCCGCGGATGTCTCCCGAGAAGGAATACCCAAACAGAATCATGGCCAAAATCGGGATGATAAACATAAATACCAGCACGCGTTTGTCATGCCAAAGCTGGGACAATACTCGGTGATAGATCGCTTTGATTCTGGACACGCTCAACTGCAACCCGGCCCCCGTAATCATTTTGCTCCGCCGCCATACCGCTGCGGTGGCTGCGTAATGTGTAGGAACACCTGTTCCATTGACGGAGCGACTACGTCTTTTGACAATAGTGCTTTGAGTTGCTCCGGTGTGCCGTCAGCGGCCAACTTCCCCAGTTTCATCATCCCCACCCGGTCGCAGCGCTCAGCCTCGTCTAAGTAGTGGGTGGTGAGCAGAATGGTGTGTCCGGTGCTGTTGAGAGAATGGAAAAACTCCCAGAAAGCGATTCTAAGTGCGGGATCAAGTCCGATTGTTGGTTCATCGAGCAGCAAGAGTTCCGGATTGTGAAGCAGCGTACACGCAAGTGATAATCTCTGTTTTTCTCCTCCGCTCAGACGATCGGCGCGTTGATCACGAAGGTTGTCCATGTGCATTAACGCCAGCAGTTCATTACCGTGCGTTACAATCTTTTGTCGTGACATGCCATATATGCGGCCAAAAAAGAGGAGGTTCTCAGCCACAGTGAGGTCGCGATAGACGGCGTGTTCCTGGGGCATGTAGCCGATACGGGCTTCTATTGTAGGGAATTCCTTGGGCACTGGATGACCGAGAACGGTGACTTTCCCCGCATTCGGACGTAAAAGCCCGCATATCATACGAATCAGGGTTGTCTTACCCGCGCCGCTTGGCCCTACCAATCCGTATATCTCGCCCGTTTTCACCCGCAGGGAAACGCGGTCTATCGCACGCCGTGAGCCGAACAGCTTGACAAGCTCGGAAGTCTCGATCACGACTTCAGCCACTGGTTTTCTCCGGAGGGGCAAACAGGGTTGCCGGCACACCGGTGTTCACCGCAATTTTCGCGTAGTGGACGACGCTTAGCAGCTTTCCGTCTCCGTTATACGTCTCGATCCGAAGCGGCAACATCACGGTGGAAGACAACTTGGTGGCGGCGAGGAAGCGCGTGTCTGCCAGCAAGTGACCGTTCATGTCGTAGAGAGTACGTCGTGCCAGGACGAACGTCTGTGCGTTCACCCATAGGTCAATTTCACCGTATATTGCGGCGGTGTTGGCCGGCACGCCGCGCAGGTGATACGCATCATTTTCATTTTTCAGCCGGATGAATTTGTAGTCATCGAGTTCGTTGTGCACACCACGCAGAAGGTGGCGGAACAGCAACCACGGTTGTGCCGCCGGGGACAGTGTGGACAGATCCTTCTCATACCACTTGCTTATTGCGGCGATGTACATCCACATCTTATTCCCGACGATTATGGTCACGTTCCCGGCAAGATAGGCGGGCGCAATGTACTCGAGCCGCATCTTGTCAGGTTGTTGAAGTGTGATCTCTATCTCTTGCGTGCGCGATACGGCACCGTCCTTGTACGTTTGCACGATGAGAGTCCCGGTTAAATCCGAGAACCCTCCCACCACGGCATTCAGGCGGGCGATGATGTCGGCGGCGGTAACCGTACCGGCTCCAGAGGCCGCCAATGTAACGGCGGTGAGCGCTAGAAGCATCACGCTAATCACCACCTGTTTCGCTGTCATTTTGGCTCCGCACGCGCGATTTCCTTGCGCCCTGCCGCGGTCAGTATCCCCTCATAGAAGACGATCCCGATAGTGCGCATCAGTTCACGATATGATAGGTTTGTCGAGATCAGCGTTTTTGGATTAACGACTGCACTTGCCACGCCCATAAGCAGGGTCAGCCATAAATCGGGGTTGAGGTCGGCACGCACAAGCCCATCACTCTGTGCCATCACAATGAGTGTCTTCATGCGCTGCAAGCGGTCGTTGCGCAATTTCTCAATCCGCTGCCACAGCGAGGGATCGAACTCCTCCACCGGAGAGAAGATTCGCTCCTGCAAATTGGGAAGGATCTCCGTGAAAAATGGAAACAACACTCTGAGCTTGTCGAGCGGCCGCTCGGGACCGGAGATGATCTCATCCCAGCGGTGCATGCTCTCTTCGAGAAGCGAAAGAAGAATTGCTTCCATGAGCGCGGCCTTGCTCGGGAATACGGTGTAGAGCGTGTTTTTGCTCACTCGTGCCCGCTTGGCGACAGCATCAGTGGTAACACCTTTATACCCGCGGTTAAGAAAAATCTCCGCCCCCGCTGCCAGAATCCGCTTATGTGTTGTCATCTCGTTGTCCGTCCCCGTTGTCCGCACAGTACTAAAATAGTACAAACAGTATTTTAGGGGTTCGCAGCCGGTTGTCAACACTGCCTGCATCGATCGGGCACCCGGCATTTCGGGACCGCCGGTCACTGTCGCCCCGCTTGCATCCTTCGGTGGAAACGCACCACCCCGAAAGGCAGTGCGGTGGCTCACTAACCCCGGGTGCGGTATGCTTAACTTCAGCGCAATTTCTATTATTGGGCCAGCGCGAGTTTCAACAAATAAGGAGGAAGCCATGGCACCTGGAGCAAGGGTTACATCAGGCATGACTAAAAAGGAAATCATTGAGGAGTACA
>WFSM01000134.1 GCA_015485945.1 Candidatus Bipolaricaulota bacterium
AATTCCGATAAACCCTCCCCACACCGCTCCGGCGATAAATCCCATCCCGATTGCCTGGGGATAGGTGAATCCCCGTCCCCAGTATCCGGGAGGAGCTTCGACAGTCGGAATGGCGATCGCTGCGGCGAGCGCGAACCCGACTCCGCCGATGACCGCGCCAGCGGCCGCTCCCAGCCCGGCACCGACGAACGGCGACAGGACAAGCGATGGTTGCCATTTGATGACGGCATCGGCGATCAAGCGACCGGCAATAGCGCCCAATCCGGCGGCGACGGTAGCGGGCGGGATCGCAACTAACAGCCTATCCGCAAGCGGCGTACCGTCCGGAACGAGGGTGAACCCGGTCACGCCCACGATTCCCATGCTGATGATCGCTCCGCCGATGGTCATCCCGGTGCACACTCGGTTCACCTTATCCGCAGGAAGAGTACTCCCAACAACCGATAGGCCCGGAAGCAACGCTACCAACAGGATACAGAGCGTAGCACGTATCGACTTCATAATACTTCCACCATACGTAGCGCTCGCGCGCATGTCAACCGATCCCCAGTTTAATCTCCAGGAATTTTTGCCATTTTAATGGACTGTCACGGTGGAAATTAAGCCGGACGCGATGATCTCCATTGAACCCAATATCAAGTTTGTTCTTCCCTTCTAAGCGCAGGATCCGCGCTTCCTCAAGCGCGAATTCGTGGTCGCCCACCCACAGGGAGCGATCGCGATAGGCCATAGCTCCGGACACCACCGGGGTGAGGTCCTTCCCACCGACAAGGATGTCCACCGGCCCGATCGATGTGAGTCGCTCCCGGGGCCCGAGGATCCCTGCGACGGGGAGGGCTGCCGCCAGCTCACCGATGGTGGCCAAATCGCCGTTGCGGTGAAGGCAAAGCTCGCGATCGAGGATCCACTTCGCGCTACACTGCGCACATCGTACAGTTCGTCCATTTGGTACGATGCTCCCGATTGTGTGACAGGCCGGACATGCCCACAATACGAGCTCGATGCCGCGCGCGGTGTGCGGGAGCCACGTGCGACCGCCGCCCACGATCGCGATCCGCGCCAACGCCTCATCCACCGCACTGGCATCGACCGGAGGGTAGAACGTGACCGTTAGCGGACCGGGACGGGGCAGGCCGGCCCAACGGGGATACACGGCGTAGCTCCCCTCGATCCGCACGGGGATGATCGGGACCCCAGCGCGGGAGAGAAGCCGTTTGACCGTGGTGGGGACCGCAAGCGGTCTACCGTCCCACGTGCGCTCGCCTTCGGGGAACACCCCCACGAACTCCCCTGCCTTAAGCGTGGCGAAGAATCGCCGCACCGATGTGGGATCGACCCGATAGCGGTCGGTCGGTATTGAACCAGTGCGGGTGAAAAACCACTTGCTGACCCCGGAACGCATTGTCTCCGCCTTAGTGAGGAACCGGATATAGCGGCCACTCGCCCCGAGGATGAAGAATGGATCGAGGTAGGACGCATGGTTGGCGATCAGGATCGCCGGGCCGGATCGAGGCAGGTTCTCCCTCCCCGTCACCGTGGTCGGAAACAGGAGCCGCACGATTACCTTTCCCACAAGGTAGGAAACGCTGAACAGGATTCCGGGGCCGGGGACGCCGCGGCGGTAGCGGAAGAAAAACGGTACCTCATCCCGGAAACGTGTGTACGCATCCCCGAATCGGCGCTGGAGGACCCGTTCTTCGTATACCACCGCGTACCCGGTTAATCCCAATAAAACCACGGGGACGAGTGCCACCGTGACTACCGACCGCGCCGCCATTGCCCAACCGAGGAAGTAGATGGCGAACGCAAGATATAGCGGATGGCGCGAAAATCCGTACGGCCCCGCGTGCACGAGCCGGCGCGGGGGAATGAGCGCGATCGGGAACCCGCCGCCGCGGAGGTACAGCGTTACGGTGCCCCACGCAGCAATTATCGCACCAACACCGATGAGGATGGCACCGATCGGGATCCCGATCGCCGCCGGGAATAGTCCAATCCCAACCCGGCGATCGATCCACACGCCAACCGCGGTGAGCGCAAGTGGAATCAACCCCCAGTACACCGTGAGATTTACCGCGAAAAACAGCGCTCTTGCCCATTTGTGCTTCAGCGTTGCCTCCTTAGACACGGCCCACCAATGCGGGTATTATCACGTTACTATGACTGGATTAGAAAGTGTAAGCGACTTGAAGAAGTATGACAAAAGCGGAATGCTCGCCGTCCTTGATGCGTATCCAACGCAGTGCACACAAGCACTCGCGCTGGGGAGCAAATTTGCTCCCCAGTTACCCCACGGGATCGATCGGGTAGTGGTGTGCGGGATGGGAGGATCAGCAATGGCCGGGGAGATCGCGCGCCGGTTCGCACGCGTTCCCGTGTTCGTGAACCGTAATTACACTCTCCCGCCGTTCGTCGGCCCTACGACACTGCTCGCCGCGGTGAGCTATTCTGGCAACACGGCGGAAACCCTGTCCGGGCTGGACAAGGGAACAACCGCGGGGCTGTCCGCCATCGCCATATCGAGCGGCGGCAAACTGGAGGAACTCGCACGCAGCCGCAAGGTTCCCCACCTCAAGATACCGGCCGGATATCAACCGCGCGCTGCGATGGGATACCTCGCACTGCCGGTGCTTACTGTCCTCGACCGCGCTGGCTTGCTTAACCAGGCTCCGAACGTGACCGATTTAGAGGACGCGCTCACCAACGTCCAGAAAAAATGCACTGCAACGGTGCCCGAGGCGGAAAACCCAGCCAAGCAACTTGCCCGTCGGCTCTACCGCAACATTCCGTTGATTTATGGAATAGCGGGGAATACCGATCTGGTAGCAATGCGGTGGAAGACACAGATCAACGAGAACGCCAAGCAACCGGCGTTCTGGAACATGCTTCCCGAACTCAACCACAACGAGATTCTGTCGTTCACCAACGGCGAATTGCGCGCACACCTCCGTTGCATCTTTCTCGCGAACGATTATGACCTTCCGCAGAACCGGACCCGCATCGAGATCATGCAGGAACTATTAACAGAGGAACACGTCCCCGTGGAAACCGTGGCCGCCGACGGCGCTACTGAGTTCGCACAAGTAATTGCCCACATCTACTTTGGAGATTACGTGAGCTACTATCTCGCCATCCTGAATCAGCTCGACCCTACTCCCGTAGAATTGATCGAATCGTTCAAGAAGAGGCTCGCACACCGATGACCGCCGCTCACCTTGCTGGGCTCGACATCGGGGGAACAAAGCTGACCGCTATCGTCGCCACCGCGGACGGGGACATCCGCGCGCGCGTGCAGGCGGAGGCAGCGCTGGACGACGGGCAGTACACGCAATTCGCCGATGGGACCGGCTATGACGGACTGGCACGCCAAGCGACAGCGCTCCTTCACCAGGCACTGAAAAAAGCGGGAATCGCGCGGGTGGCGGCAATCGGAATCGGTGCCGCCGGGCCCCTTGCCCACGGGGGAATTCTCAATCCCACCAACATGGTCCTGCCGCCGATTCCGGATGGTTTGCCGACACGTCCGCTCTATTTACAGCTGGTGGTGCCGCTGGAACAGGAATTCGCCGCGCCGGTCCGGTTGGAAAACGACTGTAATACCGCGGTGCTCGGCGAGGTCGAATTCGGCGTTGGAAAACAAACCGCAAACAAAACTAGCTTACACATCGTGTACATCACGATCAGCACCGGGCTTGGCGCCGGGGTGTGGAGCGGTGGCAGAGTGCTACTGGGTAAAGATGGGAACGCCGCCGAGATCGGGCACATTCTTGTACGCGAAAACGGGTTGCGCTGCGGATGCGGAAACTACGGGTGTGCGGAGGCATACTGCTCGGGGCGGGGAATCGTGCATAACGCCCAGACACGGTTGGTCCGCGACGGGTTACCCGTCACCTCGGTGCTGCTGCAACCGGCGATGGCAGGAACGACGGATAAGTTCGCCGCACTGGAGAAAATCACTCCTCCACTGGTGTTCGCCGCAGCGGAAGCCGGAGATGAAATTGCACGCGCGGTAATCGATGATGCAATCTACGCCGGTGGGGTCGCCCTCGCTGCGGTCGCCAACGCCTACGATCCGACAGTAATCACCCTTGGTGGTAGCATCGCGATCAACCATCCCGAGCTGTGCGCCCCGATGGAAACAGAGATGCATCGTCACCTCAACGTCGTCGCGCCCGAAGTGCGGATCAGCCCATTGCGCGACCGCACAGTGGAATACGGAACAATCGTCCTCGCCCGCCGGACGGTCAATCAGGTGGCGATGTCGTAGGCGAGTTTGTATATCTCTAAGTCGATGTTGCTCCCATTTTTGTTCAGCTCCGCCAGCGGCACAGCTACAATTTCCTTCCCCACCAGCGCGACCATCACTCCGGTGGTCCCATTTGCGAATCGCTGCACCGCAGCAGCGCCAAGGCGAGATGCAAGGATACGGTCAAATGCGCTCGGGGATCCGCCGCGCTGCACGTGTCCAAGGATGGTAAGACGTGTCTCAATCTCGCCTGACTCCTCCAAAAAGTCACTCACCACTCTCCCGGCCGACCTGCCGGCCTCCGGCGCGCCCTTGGGCGTAAATCCCTCGGCAACTACGATGATCGAATGATGTTTGCCTTTGCGTAACCCGGCGTCGACGTCGGCGAGGATCTTCCCCAGCGACACCGGGACCTCAGGGATGAGGACAATTTCTCCTCCACCGGCGAGCCCGCCCATCAGCGCGATGTATCCGGACTCGCGTCCCATCACCTCCACCACGAACGCCCGCTCATGGGAGAACGCGGTATCGCGGATGCGGTTAAGACTATCAACTACCGTGTTGAGCGCGGTGTCCACCCCGATCGCCATCGCCGTCCCGTAGACATCGTTATCGATCGACCCCGGAACTCCGACCGTGGGAACGCCTTGCTCGTCCAGAAACCGCGCCCCCAGAAGCGACCCGTTGCCGCCAATGATGATTAACCCGTCCAGGTGTTCGGAAGTGATTTTGTCGAGCGCCTGCTGGCGGCCTTCCGGAGTGAGAAATCGCTGTGACCGCGCAGTGTACAGAATCGTACCCCCGCGTTCAATGATCCCCCCGACAGCGCGGTTGTCAAGCGGGACAAAGTCGCCATCAATCAGGCCGTTGAACCCATGCCTGATCCCGACCATTTCCACACCGATAGTCGCTCCCACCCGCACCGCGGCACGCAGGGCAGCATTCATCCCCGGTGCGTCACCCCCACTTGTCAAAATCCCGATTTTCATGATGCGATAGGATACTGCAATCGACCACAGTCGACAAATCGGCGATTGTTTACCTCCGGAAAGCCGAGAGTGGTAAATTCGTTTTGCCGCAGTGCCGCGATCGATTTTGTCGCCATTCCAAATGCAAGGAATATCAAGACACTATGTGCGGAGGCCTCTCACGATACACCAACACCAGCAAAGCACCAACAACCGGGAACAGCGACACCACACTCATCACCACCGTTAGTCCGTACAAATCAGCGAGCCACCCGATCGGCGTCAACGCAAGCCCACCCATTCCCCACGCAAACCCCATCACCAGGCCGGAGACGAGACCCACTTTCCCCGGCACCAGCCGCTGTGCGGCAACGATACCTACCGGAGTGGAAGCAAACAGGGAAAACCCGGCCAGCCCCAAAAAAAACAAGGAAAGTGATGCCGGGCCATGCAAGAACAGGAGCAGCAACGGGGTTGACAACAACAACGACCAGAACATCACCCACTTCGGCCCAACGCGATCCGATAGGCTGCCCCCGAGAAATCCCCCGAACGCGCCTGACAATAGGAATATGCTTATCCCTACACCGCCAAGGAAATCTGACCCACCATGTTGAGTGATCAATACCGCAAGGAAATTACCGAAAGTTGTCCCAGCCAACGAGCGGAAGACGATCACAAACCAGAGCGCGAGCAGCCCGGCGGGCAGGTGGCGCAGGTTGAATTTCTCAGCATGTGGTGAGGGTTGATCGCCATACGCGCCGGTGTTCCCATGAATTGACGTCGCAACCCACACGATTACTCCCAGTGCCGGGATGATCAACCACGGCGTACGCGCTATCCCAAGTGCGCCCACGTACGCAACGATGATCAGCGGCGCGAGCGCGCCGCCAAGGGTGCCGCCGGCGGAGAAAAACGCCATTGCCAGCCCGCGCTTCTCTCCTCCTGTAGCCGCGACAAGGGCTGCGTTCATCGGATGAAACAGAGCCGTGCCCAAGCCAGACAGGATCAGCAATACGGCCAACTGCCACACATTGATCGCCTCGCCGATGAATCCCATTGCAAAGATAGTGATTACCGGCCCCACCACTGCCAACACCGGCCGGTTGGCGCGGTCGAGAAGATAGCCGAGTGCAGGTTGGGTAAATGAACCAAGGAGAACACGGATTGTTCCGAGCAGTCCGGCCATGGCGAGAGACAAATCAAGGCGGTTGATCAACAGCGGCAGAAGCGGCGCGAAAAAGCTGCCAAACCCGTCATTCATCAAGTGCCCAAGAAATAATGGGGTCACTCGTCGCCAAACAACAGTGGTCGCACGTCCGTCAGCCTTCGTCGTCACGCGAAGGATCATACCCGACACGACACGAAGTGACAAGGAAACTGGAATTGCCCGTGCTGATCCGGTATCGTGATCTCCAACAAACTCCGGAGAGAGTGGGATGAAGAACGCGTTTGTCAGTTTGTTTATTGCTGTTGCCGTTGCCATGATCGGTGTCGGGATTATCGCTCCCATCTTGCCGCTGTACGCGAAGGCATTCTCCGCCACCGGGGTATCGATCGGGTTGGTGATCGCCGCGTTCTCGCTCTCCCGCAGCTTGCTCGGTCCGTTTCTGGGCCGTCTGTCCGACCGGATCGGTCGGAAGCGGATGCTCGTCGCTGGGCTGGCTGGATACGCCGTTGTCTCGGTACTGTACGCTGTTGCCGCCAACCTGTGGCAGCTCGGGTTGTTTCGTCTGTTTCAGGGAGCGGCATCGGTGATGGTCACCCCAATTGCGCAGGCGTACATCGGCGATATTACTCCACCCGGGAAAGAAGGCCGCTACATGAACCTGTTCTATTCGGCGATGTTCCTGGGGATGGCGTTCGGTCCGCTCCTTGGAGGAAGCCTGAGTGCAGTATGGTCGTATCAAGCGGCATTCTATGGCATGGGAGTATTAAGCCTAATTGCTCTCATTCTCGTAACAAAGGCCGTCCCAGCTGACCACATACAAAAGCAGCAGCAACACCGCAACAACAGCAATACGATTGTGCCCCTCAGGGACGTGCTGAAAAACGATGGGGTGAAGATGATCTGCGTGTACGTGGCGACACGTGGATTTTGGCGCCAGGGATTCAACACATTTTATCCGCTGTTCGCAGTGATGACCGCCGGGCTGGGAGAGGCGAGCGTGGGGCTTGTTCTATCGGTGTACATGCTCGGAGGCGGCCTGCTTCAGATTCCGTTTGGATTCCTTGCCGACCGGTTCCCACGGCTTCCGCAGATCATCATCGGAAGCACCCTTGCTCCGCTCCTTCTTCTCGCGATCCCGTTTACCCACCAACTGTGGCTTGTCACCGTCATTATGTTCGGGATCGGCGCCCTGTCCGCCCTGTCACGGGCGTCGGTCCTCGCTATCCGCACCGAACTCGGACGGACGCACGGAATGGGGACGCTCGCCGGACTGCAAGGAGCAGCATTCGCCGCCGGGCAAATGATCGGCCCACCAACGTCGGGGTTGATCGCGGACGCAGTCGGATTACCAGCGATATTTCCGTTCGGAACCGCAATCGGCCTCATTGGATCCGGATTCGTTGTCATGTGGCTCCGCCGCTGGCAACGCAGTGAGGCTACAACAGCTCGTTGATAAATTGATCCGTGAGGTTATCGGGATGGCCGACATAGCGGATGATTCCCTGACGGTCGATGACGTAGGTGTGCGGGACTCCCACCAACATGCTGTTGACCCCATACAATTTTGTGATCGGGCTGCCGCTTTTCCCGCCTGGTTCCCACACGTTGATGAAGTCGGTATAGCCGTTCCCGGCAATGAAATCGGCCGCCGCCTGTTCGGTTTGATCGGTACTTACTGCAATCACCACTAATCCACGGTTGTGATAGCGGGTATATAGATTCTGGAGATGGGGCATGCTCTCCCGGCACGGCGTGCACCACGCGCCCCAAAACTCAAGCACCACCACGCTGCCGCGATAATGGGACAGCGTCATTGTCGCTCCCGCGATGGTGTGGGCAGTAAAATCGGGCGCAGTCATCCCCACGTCGGTTCCCACCGGGGGCAGCGAACTTGTCACTGTAATCGTGAGTTGGGTTTCACCTTGATGGCCGTCGGAATCGGTCACCGTCAGCTTGGCGATGAACGTGCCTGCGGTTTCATAAGTATGATGGACGATGATATCGAGGTTGGTGCCAGTGGCTGGTGGCGTTTTGTCCCCAAAATCGAGGGTATAATTGACCGTCGTTCCAGCCGGAATATTGGAATGAGAGAGATCAAACGCCACATCCAGCGGCGCTTTGCCGTTCACCATTGAGGCGCTCATGGCCACAAGTGGCTTTTCGCCAGGTGTGCAACCAAATAGTGCTCCAAGCAACAATAATAGTCCCGTGACAGCGATGATTACGTTACGCAATGGATGATTTTTCATCGGTTCCCCCCTTCATCACCGCATAGTATTCATTGTGCTCGGCTGGTGGAATGAACCACGGGGGATGAAATCCGGACATGGTAGCGCTAGATCGGAGTGACAGATGTCACAAAAAACGGACCGGATTTTCCCGGTCCGCAATCAACGTCAATAATTTAGTACTTTTAACTAGCGGCTGCCACGCATACGGGGGTCAAGGATGTCACGGAAGGCATCACCAAGAAGAGCAAACGCCAGGACAAACAGCACAATTGCTGCCCCAGGATAAATCAGAGTGTACCAATATTGAACCGGGTTGCCTGCGGAACCGACGATCCAATCCCGCGAAAATGCAACCATTTGTCCCCAATCGGCATACCCCACCGGCGACCCTAAGCCGAAGAAGCTCATCGCCGCCACCCCGACCATTTGCGTGCCGATATCAAGTGTGGCAACAGCGAACACTACAAAAATCGTATTGGGCAAGACATGGCGAAACATGATTCTAAATGGGCTTGCCCCTACCGCCCGGGCAGCAGCAACATAATCATTCTCACGAACATGTATTACTTCACCACGCATCAACCGAGCATAGAATGGCCATCCAACTAAGATAAATGCCAGAATCACTGGGTTTAACCCTTTTCCAATAATCGTAGTTATAACAATTGCTCCTAATAAGCCTGGAAAAGCAAACATCAAATCCACGAGACGCATAAGCAGGTTATCAACGATTCCGCCAAAGAAACCGGCGATCAGCCCCAAGACGACACCAATCGTCACGATGCTTAACACAACCTCTAACCCCACGCGAAATGCGGTTCGTGTCCCCCAAATAACACCGTAGTAGATATCGTATTGCCCGCTGGTGGTCCCAAATGGATGCTCGGGTGACGGTGGCCGCGGTGTATACCAAAATCCATCTCGCGGAATCATGTACGGATTACGAGCCCCGGGTGGTGGTGGAGCAATCCACGGCGCTGCAATCGCGACAAAACTGAACATTACCAGGAGAACTAACCCGGTCAATGACAACGGATTAGTGAGTAGCTTCTTCGCCATGCGAATATAGCCGATCCTATGCAGTGCCCAGAAGTCCTTCAGTGCATTCATTCCAATCTCACCCGTGGATCAATCGCCGCGTAGAGCAAATCAACGATCAGGTTGGCAACGACGATGATAAAGCTGACAAAGAGAGCCGTCCCGAGAACAGCAGCGTAATCAAGGCTCACGGCAGCGTTGACAAAGAAATACCCCAACCCGCGGTAGGTAAATACCGTTTCTGTAATCGCTCCTCCCGTGAATAGCCCGGCAACGAGCAACCCTCCGACCGTGATCGATGAAGTAAGTGCGTTGCGGCGGGCATGTTTGTAGATAACAACCTTCTCCGTTAACCCTTTCGCGCGTGCGGTGCGAATGTAATCCTGGCGCAGTACCTCCAACATCGAGGAGCGCATTACACGAAGCAACAGCGCCCATTCAAGCAACGATAGAGTGATCACCGGCCCGATAATATGGCGGAATGCATTAAAGGTAACATCCAAGCGCCCATTTAAGATACCATCTATTGTATTAAGTCCCGTATAACGATGAAAGGACGAAGACATCACTACAAGGCTGGCCCAGTTGCTCAATCTCCCCGGGGGAAACCAGTGCAACATACCATAAAAAACAAGCAGGATCACCAACCCCAAGACAAAAGAAGGAAATGCCCAACCGATGATTGCCGAAACACGCGTTATATGGTCAATTGGCTTATCTTGATGCACGGCAGCAAGCACACCAAGCCAAATCCCCCCAAAGATAATTGGGAACACCGCGTACAACACTAACTCTGCCGAAGCGGGCACATAATGGATGATTGCTTGCGTAACCGACATCCGTGCCCACTGCGACCATCCGAGATTCCCGTGAAGCACATTATTAAGCCAATTCCAATAGCGCACCCAAAACGGCTTATCCAGACCGTATTTGTGCTCCAGTGCCTGCAATCCCGCCTTGCCGGTTCTGAGTTGCGCCGGGCCGGTAACATAACTGGCAAGCTGTTTTGCCGGTCCAAGCGCACTGAGTAATGAAAATACGACGAATGACAACACGAGCATAATAACCGGCAGAACAAGTAACCGCCGAATCGTATATGCTATCATCATTTGCTCCTAACGAGAAACCAATGAGCTGCAAAAGAGAGCAAGAAGTGGGGCGGAGAATCTGTGCTCCGCCCCACAGTAATCACTTACTTCTGCGGATATGTGATCACGTAGACCTTACCGTTGTTATTCCCGGTCTGATCCACACTCCACAGTGCCGGTGTACTCGAACTGGTGAGGGTGACAACCTTCCACCCCGCGGGCGGAGTAGGAGTAGTGTCATCCATCACTTCCACCGAGTAATCAGTGGCCTTCTTGTACAACGGCGCGAAGTACACTCCCGGATAGACGGGGTTGTAGTACCAGCCATGCACCCAGCTTTGCTGATAGTGCCGACCGTACGGCTGATAGAGAACGACGGACGGAGCCTGATTGTAGTAATCAAGCGAAAGCTGGGCGTAGATCTTGTTCCGCGCCGCCAAGCTGACTGTTGTCGCCGCCTTCTTGATCAACGGATCCCAATTCTTCGCAGCGTAGTCAGCAAGGGTTTTGCCCTGCCAACCTGAGAACGTACCCGTGCTCGCCATGAACGGATCAACCCAGTCATTAGCATCGTGGTAGTCCTCAAGCCAACCGATGATGAACATCGGGAGGGTGCCGGCTACCATGTCATCGAGGTATGACGGCCAGTCCTCGGCCTGGATGTTGATGTGGAACTTGGGGTTGAGCGCCTCTACGTTCTTCTTCCAGATTTCGCAGGCGGTCTGCCGTGCTCTGTTCCCAGTGTTATACACCAAGGTGAAGGTGAAACCGGTGTCCCACAGTTTCCCGTCAAATGCTTTCTTGAAGTATTCGATGGCTTTCTGCTGATTGTAGGAATAGATC